>JALEHC010000047.1 GCA_022763215.1 Saprospiraceae bacterium | reverse complement strand
TTGAGCCATAAGGCTACAAGTCATTGCTAGAGCTGCAATGAAAGCGAAGATCGTTTTAGTCTTCATTTAATTATGATTTGTTAGATAAAAAAGAAATTACAGTCATGAACCTTCATGACCATTTTATTTTGCTTTATATTTTAGTTCAATTAATTCAACTGAAACAACTCAGTTGTTTCAAAAAGAGTTCCAAATGTAGGAAAAATTATGATATGTAGTGCCCAATAAATTCAGCATCCTCATCTACGATATAGCC
The DNA here is from genome assembly GCA_022763215.1 of Saprospiraceae bacterium. Classification (GTDB taxonomy): domain Bacteria; phylum Bacteroidota; class Bacteroidia; order Chitinophagales; family Saprospiraceae; genus JALEHC01. Next base: position 12,112 of record JALEHC010000047.1, on the reverse strand, counting down.
ATCTCTTCGCCGAAAGGCTAAACCACTGGCTTCACCAGCAAAATAAACGCCTGCCTGATAGAAATCACCATCCTCATCCATGGGCAATTGATCATAAGCCTGGTAGATACTCGGATAGTCGGCATAATCTCCCTGATTCCATTCTTTGGTGTCACCATATTTGTCAAATACCGTAATATTAAATCCTTCTCGACCATAAATTACTTTTTCGACATATGCTTGTTTGCCTTTAAATTCGTCAGGATTGAAGCTTGTTTTTAAGAGGAGTTCATGGTTGGGAAACAAGTTCCACAAAATGGTCAACATGGCTTTTGACTGAAATAAAAGGGTATAAGCTGGGTTCAGGATAATCACCTTTTCTTCTACCACCAGCTTAGTCAGTATATCCATCAATTCTGGTTCTTCGAAAGCAATAAATTCCCAGGGAATTAACTTAAACCAGAAATCTACCTGCAAATATTCATCGTCTCGTAAGCGGGCAAATATACCTTCGTCTGGCGCAAATTCTACCTCTGGTAAATCCGCAAATAGTGTTTCCATACCTGCGCGTTCAGCCGCTTGTGCAATCATATCAGCACTTATAAAATCTTCTTCATGACCAAGGGTACTGACGAGTAAAGTTGGCTCCCTGTGAGGATGTTTGGCCATGAGATTTTTTAATGATTCCCGAATAAATTTAAAGGTATCATTAAATTGTTTGCTGGTATCCATCTTATTGGCCATCAATTGTTCACGTTGGATGATGACACTTTCCGCCAGTACGGTGGCGGTATCTGCATTAAATTCGATGAGTTTTCCTGGTTTTCCATCGATGACACCGCTGATATCAAAGCGACCATATAGATGAGGGTGTTGATCGCGGTTCCGCCAAGTATATTTGATTATTTCAATTGCATTTTGCGGAATACCGGCCGCTTCCCAAAGATCATTATCAATAACATACTGAGCGGCCTCTTCATACATTTTGTACAATTGATTGGCGGCATCTCGGTAAGTTTGGATTTCATTGGGGTGAACTTCCATCAATTCATCCACGATATATTCCATATCAGGCGCAAAAAAATGCTTCAAACCCAGTTTTTTGACAACTTTGGATGGAATGGGTTTGATATCAATCAGCCGATCGTCTACCATATTATTATGTTCGTAAGCTTTAAAAGAATTGGGAAAGAAAAAAGTTGGAGCCGGTCGCAACCAACTCCAACTTTTGAGGGAAGATAAAAATTACCCGCCGTAAGAACGAGTAGAACGGCCACTACCGTAGCCAGAAGAAGAACGACTTGGGCGACGCACGGTCGTTCGGCGTGCTGTATTATTTAAGGTCGTACCTGCATTGGAAGTAACGCGGTTATAGGTTTGTGGATCTGCGTAAGCAGATGCACGAGGCGGGCTGCTAAAGCTACGGCCCATGTAGTAACCCATCAGGCCTCCCATTAGTACGCTGCTCATTCCGCTGCGACGGTAATAGTGACGAGTAGTCGAACTGTTTTCTGTTTTGGCTACCTGATCAACCGTAAGGGTATCAACTGTACCATCGAGATAAGTTGCAATAATTCGGCTATCCGCCTTATTGGGTACCACGGTTTCGTTGGTAATTTTGAATTCATTCGAATCCACCTCTTGTATTTCAGTGATCAAGCCTTTCGTCAATTCGACTTTTTGTTCTTCCACATAATTGGAATTACCACCACAAGCACTAAAGCCAATGGAAGCCAAAATTGCGAGACCAAGGAATAAAAGAGTGTGATTTGCTTTTTGAAGAGTCATTTTGATAATTTTCATAGTCAGTTAAGAAATCCCGAATGAGATATCAGGACGTAGTTTCAAGTTATAAAATATTCTGATATTCATAAGGACGATTTCTCAAAATAAGTTCCGGTAAATTATTACTTTCCTGTTTTAAAAGTGCATTAATTCTACATAACTAAAATGAAAATCTATCAAAGAGGCTTGTGGCATGTGTTGTTGGTTATGCTGTTTTTCCTGAATCTTTACTTCTTATTGACGGCTTCAGATGTATTGCTGATCGCGGTGATAAAAGAGCCTTATGTACCGCTTGGCAATCTGATGAGTTGGGCGAGCCTCATTATTCTACCCTATTATGCATACTTATTCTTTCGTTGGGTGTTGCAGCGAGAATCGGCTATGCTCGGGATGTTTTTTCTTCGTATTAACTATTTGGTCTTGTTTTTGGCAGCAGCTTGGGGCGTCATTTCCTACCTGACATTTGGCAATTGGGCTTTTAATAACAGCAGAGGAGATGTTTACCGAGAAAACTGGACGCTACTAACCGCTGCTATCGTAATCATACCGCTATTGAGCGTGCTGAGTTATGGTTTTTGGGCGCTCATCCAATTCATTTTGCGAAAGCTGAAAGCTAAACGATAATTATGTCTGAAAGTCAATCATTGAGTGGTCAGCAGTCTAAAGAAAAGTTGATTCTGATCAGTAGTATTTTTGTGGCAGGGCTTTGCTCTATAATTTATGAATTGTTGATCAGCACTACTTCCAGCTATTTTTTGGGGGATAGTATCAAACAGTTTTCCATTACCATCGGGGTATATATGGCTTCCATGGGGTTGGGGTCCTTTTTATCGCGCATTTTTCAGCGCGATTTGATCCTTCGCTTTATTGAGGTGGAGATATTGCTGGGCCTGATCGGTGGCAGCTCGGTACCGATATTATATTTTGTGTTTTCTGATCTCAATTATGTTGCTTTTCAGTTGAGTATGATTGGCCTGATTATCATTATTGGGATATTGACGGGGCTTGAAATTCCGCTTTTAGCGCGGATTATGAAAGAGTATTATCCGCTAAAAATTAACTTGTCGAATGTCTTATCTATGGACTACTTCGGTGCTTTGGCGGCTACTTTACTTTTTCCGTTTATTTTGCTGCCTTGGATCGGGGTATTTCTTTCTTCACTGGTATTTGGGATTGTTAATATCGGGATTGGGTTTCTTAATTTATGGTTTTTTCGGTCATTTATAGCTTCCGCTAAACGCATCCGTTATTTGCTGAGTGCAGCCTTTGTGACCCTGTTTTTTGTGCTGTTGGCGATATTTTCGCAACAGCTTTTGCAAGAATGGCATGATCGTTTGTACCGCGATCGCATCGTTTACACTAAAACCACTCCCTATCAAACACTAGTGCTGACCAAAGCAAATGATGATCTGCGCTTGTTTATTAATCGAGTAATTCAGTTTTCAAGTACAGATGAATACCGATACCATGAGTCACTGGTTCATTTGGCTTTCGCCAAATCGGACTATCGCAAAAATGTATTGATACTGGGAGGAGGAGAGGCCCTGACCGCTCGGGAAGTTCTCAAATACCCAGATGTAGAGCAAGTCACTATTGTAGATATTGATCCAGAAATGTTTCGTTTGGCCAAAGAACATCCAGCCATACAGGAGATTAATAACAATAGTATGGCAGACCCACGGGTAATTCCGGTGCCGGAAGATGCCTTTGTCTTTTTGCAGCAGCACCCAGCGTTGTACGATGTGATTATTGCGGACCTACCTGATCCGACAAATGAAAGCCTAGCCAGGTTATATAGTCGTGAATTTTTTAAGTTGGTCAAAAAAAGATTGGTACCTGGAGGCGTTTTTGTTACTCAGGCGGGTAGCCCATTTCATACGACTAAAGCTTTCTGGTGTATAGAGTCGAGTATTCAGGCGGCTGATTTTGAGCACACTTATCCCTACCATGCTTATGTACCTTCTTTCGGAGATTGGGGTTTTATTATGGCAAGTGACCGTGCGTTGGATACGACCCAGTTCAAACTAGAAACAGAGAATCGCTATCTGAGTGCAGAAACCATTCCTCACCTTTTTCACTTTGAAAAAGATATGAGATTAGACACCGTACCACATAGCACGCTTGATCGACCGTTTTTACTAGATTTTTATCTGGAAGAATGGCGCCGTTGGGCACGATTAAATGTAGAGCGTCAATAAAAAAAATGACTTTGGCATGGTAGTTGCAGGTATATAAAAAAATAAGATATTCACCCATTCAGAGTCCCCTGAAGGTTTTTGTCAAATGTAGGCCTAGTAGGCATTTTTCGTGTATTTGCGTAAGCAAATCTATGCGGTTAAATGGCTATTAATATTGCCTGTCGGCAAGTAATCTGAATAAAAATGGATAAAAATTTATAATTGTTGTAACCGCGAGGACGGTTTTGCGTATATTGAAAAGTACAAATTACGCCTCCATTAAAGAAATTATGGTCACAATTTGTCATTCAATTAATGGCGATTACTTTTTATTACAAGTAAAATTGGATAAATTTGTAAGCGCCTATAAAAATAGGCTAAGAGTACCCTTTTATTGAGAAAGCGGTAGTTTGTGCCGAACAGCAGAATGATAAATGTGAAGCCAACCGTTGGTCTACCCCAACAATATTAAAAGATCCGACGAATTGGTTCTGATTTCTACTTTTCGAAACAAATCTCGCGCAACTGTTCCCCAAACTTACTTACGAGGAAGTCCTGTACCTCGACCCTAGAATAATGACCTAAATACGTACAAGTGACTACTTGTATGTTGTACGGGTTATTGGCGATTATCCCTTTAGATTACATAGTGGAACACTAATTTGCGAATCTGACAGATTGCCCTTGCGGTAATCAATGATTGTCATTGATATCGTAGTAATTAAGCGAACTGAAGTTACTTCCAAAGTGATATACAGTCATAAAACTAAATTATAATTCCAAGAAATAGGAGCTAAACCGTTTTTATATGAGCAATGTTATTTACACGTTTTTTCTGGCGGTTTTTATACAAATTATGATCCCCAGTCAACTCCTGAGCCAACAAATTTGGCCCGGAGACATCAACAACAATGGCGTCGCCAATGGTATCGATTTATTGTACCTAGGCGAAGCTTTCTCCCATCAGGGCACACAGCGACCCAATGCCAATGCGAATTGGCAAGGACAAGCCATGGGCGATACCTGGAATGAAAACTTTCCAAATGGTATCAACTATGCTTATGCTGATGCCGATGGCAATGGTGTTATTAATGGCAATGATTTGTCCGATGCACTTTTGCCAAATTTCAAGAAAACCCACGGAAGTGTAACGCCTGATGTATTCAGTCAATACGAAGGTGGTAATTCTCCTGCGCTTTACCTTTTACCTGCGTCCACAACAGTTGGAGCGGGCGAAATGGTTTTGATCAGAATCATGATGGGTTCTAATGGTGCCCCCATACAAAATCTTCAGGGAGCAGCTTTTACTTTCAACTATGATCCTGAACTTGTGATCGATGGTAGTTTTCAAGGTAGCCTGATCGGGAGTAGCAATGGCCAATTGGGCAATGGTGAAATCCGTTCTTTGGTCGTAAACGACGATGCCAATGGTATTACAGATATGGCGTTTACACATACTTCAGGCGGAACAATCAACGGTCAGACAGAAGTGGGTAGAATTATGTTTTTCATTGAAAACGGAATTGAAGACGATACCCTATTGCTAAGTCTTGATCAAATTCAACTCATCGATCCGGATATGAATATCCTTCCGGTCGCACATGAGCCCACCATGTTGTTTATCAATGGCGGTGGTACAGTTTCTGCCTGTCCGGATGTATTAGATCCGGTTTGTGGTGCAAACGGTGTAACCTACCTCAATAGTTGCTATGCCGAAGAAGCAGGAGTAACTGATTATACGGAAGGAACGTGTTTTGGCGGATGTATTGATCCCAATGATATTGATCCGGATGCTGATTGCTCTACCAATTATGAGCCAGTCTGTGGTTGTAACAATATAACTTACCTCAATGCCTGTGCAGCAGATGCTGCCGGGGTTTCTTCATATACGCAGGGGCCATGTAATTTGGATAATTGTTATGTGCCAGATTTGATTTTGATTGGGGCAGGAACTAGTGTAGATAATAATACTGGCGTAATCAGTGTTGATTGCCCGGATAATGACGAGCCGGTTTGTGGTTGTAACGGAATAACTTATGAAAATAGCTGCTATGCAGAGGCAGCAGGTATTTCTTTTTATACCTCAGGTGCTTGTTCAGATATTTGTGTTGATCCAGATCAAATGGACCCAGATGCCACTTGTGTAAATGTTTATGAGCCAGTTTGTGGTTGTAACGGTGTTACTTACACGAACAGCTGTTACGCAGACGCGGCGGGTGTCGTATCGTATACTCAAGGTACTTGCGGTGCAAATTCAAATTGGTGTGCAGAAGCAACACCTATTCAGTGTGGAGATTTTCTTGCACATGAAACCACCGTTGGTAGTGGCAATCAGATTAGTAGCTATCCTGGTTGTAGCAATGCTTCATTTGCTGGACAGGATAAAGTATATGTCTTTAATAAAACTTCTGCGGGTGATATTCAGATTGGTTTGGAAATTCTAACCCCAGGCCTAGATCTTGATCTATTCTTATTGGCAGGTGATTGTGGACAATTGACTTGTTTACGTTCATCCACTTCTAACAACTCATTAACCAACAATGAAGGAATATTACTTGAAAACGCACCTATCGGTACTTACTTTATTGTAGTCGATGGCCAGTTTTCGGGTTCTAATGGAGAATATCATCTGGAAGTAAGTTGTGGTTACTTAGATTGCTCTGACGAACAAGAGCTGACTTGTGGCGAACCATTCCAGTACAACAATATGTATGGAAACGATGATGTGTCTCTTTATGGTTGTGATGGCAACATTTATAATGTAGAAAACAACGGCCCTGAAGTTGTTCATTATTTTACGGTTACGGAAGCAGGTCCAGTAAATATAACTTTGGAAGACCTTGACGATAATCTTGAATTATTCTTATTGGACGATTGCGACAGAGGTGCTTGTATGGAATACAGCCAAAACGCCGGTACAACAGACGAGCATATTGGCACTTTCCTCCAGCCAGGTACTTATTATATTGTGGTTGATGGCTACAACGGAGCCATCTCTGACTATACTTTGACGGTCGATTGTTCATCCAATTGTGATTTTGATCTGGATTTGGCAGCAACGGATGCGGCTTGTGGCCAAAATAACGGCTCCATATCTGTGGTTTCCAGTGGAGGTACGCCTGCGTTCTTGGTTACCTATTCTGGTCCGGTATCTGGAAGTTTCACCACATTGAGCAATTCTTGTACAATCAGTAATTTGCCAGGTGGTGTATATACCATTACCAAAACAGATGCGAATGGTTGTTCTGTTACTCAAACGGTCAATGTGAATTCTTCGGGTAACCTTTCTGTTTCTGCTTCTACCAATGATGCCATTTGTGGTGAACCAGGTGCTATTTACGTCAGTATCAACAATGGAGATGCACCTTACACGGTGTATGTATCTGGGCCAGTCAGTGGTACAACAGTAGTTGCAAGTTCTAGCTTTACGCTAAATGCATTACCGGCGGGTAATTATGACTTATATATAGTCGATGGTAGCGGTTGTTCCGTTACCGAAAGTGTACAGATTGATGCGGCTGCAAATGCCTTCAGCTTTACAGCAACGCCTGACGATGCACTATGTGGTCAACTAGGGTCGATCTATATCGAAACAGATAATGGCTCGGGGCCATATACTGTTTTCCTCACTGGGCCGGTCAATGGTTCGGCTGTTGTTCATGCTCCCAATTTCAATCTAATTAATTTGCCAGGTGGTACTTATACCTTGACAATCGAAGATGGCAACTGGTGTGCATCTACTCAAACAGTAACCGTCAACGATGAAGACTTGGATGTGAGTGCGCTTCCGCTAAATGGTATTTGTGGAGAAGACGGTGCGTTATTGGTGAGTATTCCAAATGGTACTCCAGGCTATACAATCTCTTGGTCGGGGCCTGAAAACGGTAGTACAACGACTAATAATGATTCTTACACTATTGAAGATTTAGCGGGTGGTACTTATACCATTTCTGTAACCGATGCGCAAGGTTGTAGTGATGTATTTGTTGCTACTGTCGATAATAATGGCAATGCGATTGATACGGATTTCATGATCATGGATGCCACTTGTGATATGGATGGCTCCATCTGGATTGATATCAATAATGGTACTTGGCCATTTGATGTAGAATTTACAGGGCCAGTGAGCGGCGACTTTGTCACCTCTTTGTACGAAGTTGATATTCCGAATTTGCCTTGTGGAACTTACACGGTAGTTATCACAGATTATAATGGCTGTTCTTCTACGCTTACGCTAAATATCGGCTGTGGAGGTGATCTGGCTATTGATCTTGATCCGGTATTTACTGACTGTGGTGCAGACAATGAAATAAACGTATCCATTAGTGGTGGTAGTCCTGCCTATATCGTTACTTGGTCAGGTCCAGAAAGCGGTACCGCAACGACTAGTGATGATAGTTTCACCATTGAAAACTTGACAGAAGGATTCTATTCTGTATTTGTGACTGATAGTGAAGGCTGTAGTGCTTCTTCCTCTTTCTATCTGAATTTGTCTTCCACTTCTGATCTCGATATTTCAGCCAATGGCTTACAGGCTATCTGTAGCCAGCCGGGCTCCATTTGGCTCAGCATATTTGGCGGAAGCCCAGACTATACAGTTATCTGGAATGGTCCTTCCTCTGGATCACTTACCACGAGTAATACTGGTTTGACGATTCCGAATTTGCCGACAGGCACCTACTCCATTACCGTATTGGATGGCAATGGTTGTTCTGCAACCGATGATGTCATCATTCAAAACTCAAACGGTAATTTCAATGTGAATGTATCTCCGCTTAACGGAGCATGTGTCAATTTGGGAGGAATCTATGTAAATATTTACGCAGGTGAAGGCCCTTATGATATAATTTGGACAGGGCCAGAAAACGGGAGCATAACAACTGGAAATAATAATTATACTATTCCTGATTTGCCAAGCGGTTCTTATACCGTTACCGTTATTGACGAAAATGGATGTGAAGATATAGAAAGTGTTTACCTCTTCAACGGCATGAGTGTTGTTGACCTTAATGCAACCCCAACGAGTGGATTGTGTGGAGAACTAGGTAACATACTTGTAAATGTGAGTGGTGGCGCACCAACTTATGTAATTACATGGAGTAGTGGAGCGGTTACAGGCTCTGCAAATATCAATAGTAATAGCTTCAATATTACCAACTTACCATCGGGTACTTACACGGTGACGGTAATGGATGCGAATGGTTGTACAGACTATATCGTCACTAATATAGACAATGCAGACGATGACCTTGATGTAACCCTAATCACCACCGAAGCGACTTGTACTTCGCTTGGTGAAATCTTTGTAGATATTGATGGTGGTGACGGACCTTATACTATTGAGTGGTCAGGTTCATTGAATGGACAGACCGTAATGAATGACGATGGGTTTACTATTGCCAATGCTCCGGGTGGTGCTTATACCATAGTTGTAGAAGATAGCAATGGTTGTACCGAAACCGAAGTTGTATTTGTACCAGAATCAACAGACGAAGTATTTCTGGAAGGCTCTGCAATCAATGGTATTTGTGGTGCAAATGGAAGTATCCAATTAGACATTAGTGGCGGGGTGCCAGCTTATGATATTATCTGGACAGGCCCAGTTGATGGTTCTGCCTCAACGGCAAATGAAACCTTTACAATTCCGAATTTACCATCTGGTACCTACACCATTACGGTATTGGATCAAAACGGATGTCAGAATAGCATCGCTATTAACTTAAATAATGGTAATGGCGATATTACGATTCAAACGACTCCGGTACCTGGTGATTGTGCACAGAATGGTTCTATTTGGGTAGATATTTATGGCCCGGCAGGATTTTATTCAATCGCATGGACTGGTCCAGTAAACGGATCGATTGGAACAACCAATAATGGGTACAATATTCCAAACCTGCCATCGGGTACTTACCTCGTTACCGTAACTCATGAAAGTGGCTGTACAGACAGTGAGCAGGTCGTATTAATCAACGATAACAATTCATTAGATGTCATTGCAGTTGCCAATAATGGCGTTTGCGAAAGCGGCTTCATTCACGTTGGTATGACAGGTGGTTCGGCGCCTTACACGGTAACGTGGACAGGCCCAGTCAATGGATCAGCAACGACAACAGACAATTTTTATAATATCACGAATATCCCAAGCGGGACTTACACAGTAACGGTAGTCGGTGCCAATGGTTGCACCGATACCGAAACGGTTACCATCATCAATGACGACGGAGATTTGGAAATTCACGCTTCTCTGATCGTAAATGATTGTGGTGTGTATAACTGGATTTGGGTAGATATTTTCAATGGTACAGGCCCATACATCATCATGTGGACAGGCCCTGAGAACGGCACAGTAACTGATGATGATGGCGCTTATGAAATTACAGACTTACCTCCTGGTACTTATACCATAAAAGTAACTGATGCAAATGGTTGTATGACCACCGTCGAGATTACCATTTATGAGTCACAAGCTAACTTGCTGGAAGTAGTTGGCCAAAATGGAGATTGTGGCGAGCTGGGGCAAGCAACGGCTACGATTATTGGAGGTACACCTCCTTATTCATTAGTTTGGACAGGGCCATTCTCTGGCTCAACGCCACTTGCAGGCGGTAGCTTCCAGCTTAGTAATCTACCAAGTGGTACCTACAACTTTACCCTGACTGATGCTATGGGCTGCGTGGATCAAGAAACCATTGTGATCAGCAACCCTGATGAATTAGTGGTCAATATGACTATGGATAATGGCGAATGTGGATTAAATGGCTCCATCGGCTTGACATTCACAGGTGGTTTAGGGACATATACTATTACTTGGTCTGGACCAGCATCTGGTTCGAGTACAGTAACTGGAAACGTATTTACGATTAATGATTTGCCGACAGGCAGCTACACGGTGACAGTAGAAGACGAAAGCGGTTGTTTGGAATCAGAAACCGTTGTTATCAATAATTTGCCAAATGATCTGGACATTATTCCGACACCAATTGATGGTGTCTGCGATCAGAATGGTTCGATTTGGCTTGACATTCTGAATGGCGTTGGACCTTATGTTGTACAGTGGACGGGCCCAGTTTCCGGTTCTGTTACCCTTACGGTAAATGGCACAAACATTCCGAACTTACCAGCAGGGACTTACACTGTAACGGTGATTGATGCCAACGGATGTACTGTTTCAGAAACCGTAGATGTAGACGTAGCAGGCAGTGATTTTGAGGTATCGATGACCAGCAATAGCGGCGAATGCGGCTTATTAGGTTCCATAGACCTATTCATTAGCGGTTCAGACGGACCTTACACGATCAATTGGACTGGTCCTGTGAATGGCTCTGGCACATCAAATGGCGGTTTGTTTACGGTATCGAATTTGCCGACAGGCCAATACAACGTTACGATTACAGATGCGAATGGCTGTGTAATTGTAGACCCAGCCTTTATCAATAATATTCCGGATAATTTTGATGTATTTGCAGTGCCAACAGATGCGGTTTGCGACCAAAATGGATTTATTCATCTTGGCTGGACCGGTGGCGTAGCAAACTACACCGTGACTTGGAGCGGACCAGTATCAGGTAGCGCAACCGTGGATGGTGTTAGTTACAATATTCTGAATCTGCCATCTGGTGTTTACACCGTGACGGTAGTTGACGGCAATGGTTGCGAAGAAACGGTAACTGTAACAATCAACAATATTGACAATGATCTTGAAATACATGCTTCTCTTATTGTAAATGATTGCGGCGTGTACAATTGGATTTGGGTAGATATATTTGGAGGAACTGGCCCGTATATCATTATGTGGACAGGCCCTGTAAATGGTACAGTAACCGATGATGACGGTGCGTACGAAATTATTGATCTTCCACCAGGAACATATACCATTAAGGTTACCGACCAGAATGGCTGTATGGTAACCCAAGTGATTACAGTATACGAATCACAAGCCAACTTGCTAGATGTGGTTGGCACGAATGGTGATTGCGGTGAATTAGGAACTGCTGTAGCTACCATCGTATCAGGCACACCACCTTATACACTGACGTGGACAGGCCCATTCTCAGGCACAACGCCACTTGCAGGCGGTAGCTTTACGCTAAATAACCTGCCAAATGGTACTTACAATTTCACTTTGACAGATGCAATGGGATGTGTAGATCAGGAAACTATCGTAATCA
>JALEHC010000363.1 GCA_022763215.1 Saprospiraceae bacterium | reverse complement strand
GTTGGGAATTGCTTGATCTTGGTTTTGGAGTAGCAAGATTTTCTTTTGCAACCCCAAATGCGGGCTGGATTGTCGATCAAACAGGTTTGATCCATTATACAAATGATGCCATGCAATCATTTCTTACGGGGCACTGCCAGCCAGAGAGTGTACGCCATATAGAGGCTATTTCGAAAGACGAGGCCTTTACCGTACATAGAGGTGCAGGTGGTATCGGCATAAAAAAGACATTTAACATCAACCTTGATCCACCAGACTGTTTTACGACCCAAACCAATGCGCCCACTTCCGTGGAAAATGCCAAGCTAAGGGCCTACCCCAATCCGGTTAGAGATATTCTCCAAATAGAAGTTGATGCTTTCAAAGCGGCTCCTTGTACTTTGCAAATCATTAATGGTACAGGCCAGATCATCCGAACGGTCGTTTACGACAACATTGACAACATAATAGAAGTAGATTTCTCTGAACTGCCCAATGGTGTTTATCAGTTACTGATGACGGATGGTATAATAAGGCAATCGGCCGGAGTGATTAAGATAGATTAATCGCCCCGGAATGTAAAAACCAAGGCGTAACGCAAGGTGAAAAAACGACCAAGAAGGAGCTTGGCTTTTGAGCACAATGAGCTCAAAAGCATCAAGGATTATTGGGAGCTAAAAATCTCCTTTAGGGAAAATCATCGTAATTAATAATAAAAAGCGATGTATAAATCCTATCGAATCTGTTGGCTACTGCTGACCTGTTGTTTGTTTCCTTTATTTTTATTGGCTCATGATGTAACGGATGCCGACCAACAAGTGCTAATGAATGGCGGGTTGTGGTCTTATATTTATGTTGGAGCCAAACATATGCTCACTGGTTATGATCACCTACTTTTTTTGGTGGGAGTGATCTTTTATTTGAATAACTTCAAAGATATTTTGCGGTTTATCACGGCCTTTACGATTGGTCATAGTATCACCCTAATTAGTGCGACCTATCTGGGGATTACGGCCAACGAATACTTGATTGATGCCGTAATTGCATTAAGTGTGATTTATAAAGGTTTTGAAAATCTGGATGGTTTCAAACGTATTTTTCAGACCAATTCACCCAATCTACTCATGATGGTCTTCATTTTTGGTCTTATTCATGGTTTTGGGCTTTCTACTCGTTTACAGTCATTTGAACTGGGTAATGAACAATTTTTGGCAAAAATCATCAGCTTCAATGTAGGTGTTGAGTTGGGCCAAGTACTTGCCTTAATTCCGATTATTTTCATCATTTCCAAGTGGCGTAGTTTTAAAAGTTATCATGTGTTCCACAAAATCGTTAATTACTTTTTAGTAGGTGCTGGTACTTTATTGTTTCTATACCAAATATATGGTTACCTCCAGCCACCACATACACATGAACATCATTTGCATGAACACCACGAACACCATCATGATCACCCCCATTAAAAAAAGCTGCCCGAGGGCAACTTTCTAAATTAAAATAACTATCAAATTGAGACCCATTTGCAAACTTTGCAGGTGGGTTTTTACTTTAGTCACATAAAGTTGTTCTTTCTATATCGCAATAAGTAGACCACCAAGGATTAAATGCGTTATCCTCCGGTGCATTACTCAGCGCCAGCAGCTCATCAATATCATTACCATATCTCAAATGCATATGAATAGGCTCACCGTGAGGCGATCTCGAAATTACGTACTTATAAGCAGCACAATCACCTTCATAATCTTCTACTTTTTCGAACACATCCCAGATAGATGTTTTTGATTTTTCAGGATAATAGAATGGATCAGGTCTGCTACCAACAAACTGATAGCCACATTCTGCCAATTTCTTTTGCATATCATCATGCGCATAAAACGCCATGCGCGTCATCGTTCCTTTTTCTTCGCTTGTCTTTAATACAAGTCGGCTTGGATTTCGGGGGTCATTTTGCGTAAGCGAATCATTGGGGTTCATCTGGAATTCTCCGTTCATAGCCAGATAAGTGTAAGCAGGGCCGGAATGTGTATGCGTATGTCCTCCACTTCCGTGGGAATGGGAATGGCCTTCACCACTTCCATGTGAGTGAGGATGTGTATGGTTGTCGCCTCCCTGTGCAGGGGTACACTGAATGCTGAATATCAGCATACAGATAACAAATGCAGGCACGGTGATCAGGATAATTTTAACTAAGCTTTTCATTATTTAAATATTTTCTTTTGGATTAAGCAAAGGATAAGTCAGTCGATTAGCTGAATTCCAACCGACTGACTATGTGTTATTTTTTTTCTGAGTAGTTCGATGGAATTATGAACAGATAACATTTTTGGTCAGCACAAAATAATCTCCTCATTATCTTGTCAATCATTCGTTCAATCATCTTGCGCTGACAAATTTCACCTATCCATAATTTGGTCCGTCATTTAGAAATTATAGCTCACTCCCAGGCTGAAATTACGAGTAGGCGCTGGTGCAAATGAGCGCGAATCAACGCTCCCAAATACAGACTCTGCATATTTGGCATCAAATAGGTTATTAATCTCAAAAAAGACTCTACCCAGATTTGCGGACTGTCGTCCAAAATTGTAAAAGACCGCTAAATGTGATACGGTATAGCCTTCATACGAAGCCATGTTGTCTGGTGAAATAAAGTAACTTCCTACATCACGGAAGCGAAAACGTCCACCCAGCCCAAGATTAGTGGTATAAGAAATGTCGAAAGTTCCTATCGTCTGAGGTACACCAGTAAGTGCATTACCTTCCAGGGTCTGTTCAGGATTGTCGATTACCTCGGTTTCTATGTACGAAAATGTTCCTTGAATACGAAGCCCAGGCAATGGACTTAGAGTTGCTTTCGATTCAATACCTGTACGACGCGTTTCTCCTGCATTCATAAATTCAGCAGAACCTGGTGGATTTTCAAAAATTTCATTAGACGAATTCAGCACAAATCCAACCACATCCAACTCCAACCACCTGAAAGCCTGATAGTTGGCTCCCACTTCATATTGCCATAACTGAACTGGACTCAGGTCGATATTAGCATCGTACTTCAATGCACTATTTGGTAAAGAAAATCCATTCGATACATTTGCACGAAGGTCTAGCCCATCATAAATCGTCGAACGAACACCAATTTTTGGACTGATATTACTCAAGCCATTGAAACTATCACGGATAGGATCTTGATTGGGATCATTTGCATTAAAGTCTCCATAGTAAGTGTCATAACGCAAACCAATGGTCGGACGGAAAAACCGGTTAACATCAAATTCTCCTTGTAAAAAAGCAGAAATAGACTGAATGGTAAACACCCGATCCTGCGTTTGTTCCTGTCGCACTCGGTCAGAGGTATTCCATCGCATACGCTCTGTTTCTTCGCTGTAAAACTCTAGTCCGGCAATCCAGTTGACATCCGTATTGCCAATGCGATTGCTTCCATTTAGGCTACCTCCCGTCGCGTATACCTGTCGGGTATTAAATCGTTCACTTTGCCCACCTGGCTGAAAGCCAAACTTTGCAAAGCGTGTAAACTTTTGCTGCACCGAATAGCCAAACAGCAGTAGTCGTAAATTGTCATTAAAGTTATGGTTGACATCAATACGCTGAGAATAAAATTGCTTTTCACCACCATCTTTCTCTGCGTTTGCATCCTGCTGATTACGTCGATCTTCATCATTAAACTGTGCTTCCGAAATATATCCAGGTGCATCCCACTGGCTACTATGTCCGAGTAAGGAAAGTGAAATATCTGTTTTATCGGTTATATCGTAAGCGACTCTACCTGACAAATTACCTCTCAGGGTATGTGCATTTTCAGAATATCCATCCGTTTGAAAAAACTGAAGTGCCAAATTGGTTCGTAGTTTCTTATCTGTATTATTTAGTGGCAATTCTTTACCCATAGCAAACTGTGCATCGAAGGTATTAAAAGAGCCTCCGGTAATGCTCACATCCTGATAGTTGCCTCCTTTCCGGCTTTCCAGTGCCAGTGTACCACCTTGAGCAAACTGCCCAAATAAAACAGAAGATGGCCCTTTGTACACTTTCATTCGCTTAATATTGAGTGGAATAAGTACGTTCAAATCTGCATATCCATCCGAATGCCCTTCTGCTTCATTGAGCGACATACCATCTATTTGCACACCAGCTTGTCCGGCATGACCTCCTCCACTAAAACCACGTATTGAAAACTGATCGGCTACGCCTCCTTGCCGATAAGCAATCAGATCAACACCGGGCACTTGTTCAATTAAGCGCAGTGGTTGTTCAATATTCAGGGTACGAATATCTTGCAAGTCAACGACATCTACTGTAATGGTTCGGTTTTCAGGACGAAAAGCTTCTCCTTTGACATAAATTTCACTTAGTGAAGTAATGGTGTTATTCATGCTAAGTGCCAAACGAGTCACTTTCCCGACTCTAACAACTACTCTTTCTTCCAGTTGCTCAAAGCCAATAGAACTTATGTCTAGTACATAAGTACCTGCTGGCACGTCATTGATCACAAATCTTCCGTCTTCATCAGTAGTAGCTCCTTTATTGACATCTCGAATAACGATATTTACAGCTTGAAGCTTTTCACCAAATTCAGATTTGATAGTACCGACGATGGTGCCGGCTTCTTGACTGTGCAACACACTACTGATCAAAATGAAAGAAAAGAGTGCAATAATCCTTGATAATGTAATTGTTGGTTTCAAAACAATTTTATTTTTGATACATGAAAAAATTAAACGACTGTTCGGGTAGAATCCATTGATACCCCGTCCTCATACCGTGCATTTCTGGTCTCAGCACTTCAAGTTTAGCATAGACTGCTACTCCATGAAGCACGTTTCAGATCCATGTTAGATATGTTGTTGATGAGTCACACGAATGGCTATAAACGCCTTACCTAGATTGTGGCAGATTGTGCTTAGCGCAATACAACCAACCACCTACATTATGTTACAAAGGCCAGCTTTTTACCGAATCCAAATGTAAGACCACTATCCGAGCAGTCAACACGGGATAAAAAAGCAGCCATGCAAGGCGGATAAAACGACCATAGTCGAATTTCGCGCAAGCGTGACTATAACTTCAAACTTGTTGCTTATTACAAAGTATTTTCCAGACTTAGACAAGGGTGCTTTAACCATGCATACAAGGCATTATTTTGCTTTCGCAAAATGAAACACCTGTCGGAAAATCATGCAAATATTATATTAGGAAAATAAATCTGGTGGAGGCGTAGGAATGGTGAGAGCTTGTTTGGAGGTAATATATTGTTTTTACTCTAATCTAGTTAAAATAATTTGGCAGTTAGCTAATAAAACCCAACTAGCAGAACTTTCTACTG
>JALEHC010000362.1 GCA_022763215.1 Saprospiraceae bacterium | reverse complement strand
AGCTTTTAACATGTGAAGATACCAAATTAACCCTGTTTTAGAGAGAAAGATTCCCAAGGCAGGAAAGCAATTTCAATTTTCTATATTTGCCTAAAATCTAAGACATTCGTATATGCGTATAATCGGGGGCAAATTTAAGGGACGAAAGTTTACACCACCTGCTAAAAACTGGCCTACTCGGCCAACAACAGACTTTGCAAAGGAGGGGCTTTTCAATATCATACAGAATACATGGCCAATTGAAGACATGAAAGTGCTCGATCTTTTTGGTGGAACGGGGAGCCATAGTTACGAGTTTATTTCCAGAGGATGTAAAAATGTAACTTATGTCGACAAATTTCCGGGTTGTGTGGCTTTCGCCAAAAAAATGGCCAGCGAACTAGATATTGAAGCATTTATTCGGATTTATAAAGCAGATGTGTTTAAGTTTATAGAAAGTACGGGTGAGCAGTATCATTATATCTTTGCAGGGCCTCCATATCCCTTAACTACACTGGATACCATCCCGGATTGTGTATTTGATGCTCAGTTGTTGCGGCCAGGGGGCTGGCTGGTACTGGAGCATAATCCCAATCACAATTTTAAGGAACACCCCAGGTATTTGGAAGAAAGACATTACGGGAAAACGATTTTTAGCATCTTTGAAGAGCTAGATGATGAGGCTTAGCGCATATTTTTTGAATTGAAAGTTTGTTGCATTCTCCGGCTTTAGTTTACTTGCAAACATCCCAAAAAAATCGAAATATGAGACTTTTATTATTGCTTAGTTTTCTAATTTTACCCATACTGGCTTTTGCTCAAAAGCCTGATGTAGACGGGCTATGGAGAGGAAAGATTACCCAAAATGAGGGAGGTTTTCGATCAGATTACCAATTTGAAATTTACTTGATCCAAAAAGGGAAAAAGCTGACTGGCCGCTCTTATGTCTATTTTGAAAAAGCTTATGCACAAATGGAACTAGTTGGCCGAGTTGTTGGTAAGAATGATATTGTTATCCAAGAACTCAAAATTGTAGATTTCACGGAGTTAGATGGATTGGAGTGGTGTATCAAAACCTTTAAACTAGAATTGATCAAAACTTGGAGTGGCTATATGCAACTTGAAGGCGACTGGGCCGGTGCAACTTCTTTTGGACCATGCATACCCGGCAAGGTCATCCTTAAAAAAGTCAAACCACAAGCTTGATTTTACCAGTTTTTCGGAAATGGACGCCAGCTTGTTTTCCTATCTTTCCTGAAATACCATAACTTTGGCGTTCTTAAAATAAATCCAACAAATGAATATTCTGGACATTATCCAAAACGGGGTCGCTAATGGCGTTCAACACCTGTATGATCACAGCATCGAGCCTTCATCTGTCAATTTGGGAGGTACGCGCAAAGAATTTGAAGGTGATTATACCGTGGTGGTGTTCCCTTTTACTAAGGCGGCAAAGAAAAAACCGGATGTCATCGGTGAAGAACTTGGCAATTACCTGGTAGCGCATATTGAGCACATTGAACGCTTCAATGTCATAAAGGGCTTCCTGAATCTTGTTGTCAGCGATGCGTACTGGACACAATTTTTGCAGGATATTCATCAACAGGCCAACTACGGCCAACACTCAGCGAACGGGCAAAAGGTGATGGTGGAGTTTTCTTCTCCCAATACCAACAAGCCTCTACACCTGGGGCATATCCGGAATATTCTGCTGGGCTGGTCTACTTCTCGCATACTCGAAGCGGCAGGCTATGATGTCGTGCGGGTACAAATTGTAAATGACCGGGGGATTGCCATTTGCAAAAGCATGTTGGCCTGGGAAAAATTTGGCGAAGGCGCAACGCCGGAGACCAAGAATATGAAAAGTGACCACTTTGTAGGCCACTTTTATGTATTGTTTGAAAAGAAATTTCAGGAAGAATATAAGGCATGGCAACAGTCGGAGAAAGGACAGGCCATATTTGCTGAAAAGCAAAAAAAGGACCAGGATGAAACGGCTTTTTTCAAAGCCTATAAAAATACCTACTTCAACGAGTTTAGTCAACTTGGTAAAGAAGCCAAGGCCATGTTGCTCAAGTGGGAGGCTGGTGACGAAGCTACTCTGGCACTCTGGAAAAAGATGAATGGCTGGGTATACGAAGGCTTTGATGAGACTTACAACAAGCTCGGGGTGTCTTTCGACAAACTCTACTACGAGTCGGATACCTATTTGCTTGGGAAAGAAACGGTGCAAAAAGGATTGGAAACCAGTACGTTCTATGAAAAAGAAGATGGTTCGGTCTGGATTGATCTGGAGGATGCCAAACTTGATCATAAATTGGTACTTCGGAGTGATGGTACTTCGGTGTATATGACGCAGGATATTGGTACTGCACAATTGCGGTATAAAGACTTTGGCGTTGATAAAATGGTATATGTGGTAGCTGATGAGCAAGACTATCACTTCAAAGTGCTTTTTGAAATCATGAAGCGGCTTGGCGAGCCTTATGCGGATGGTATGTACCACTTGTCTTATGGCATGGTCGATTTGCCGACAGGCAAAATGAAATCACGGGAAGGTACCGTGGTGGATGCCGATGACTTGATCGCAGAAGTGATCGAGGAAGCACGGGCAAATTCGGCTGAACGGGGCACGATTGTTGATCTGGCCAAAGAAGAACAACAAGAGATTATCCGGAAAATTGGCTTGGCTGCCCTCAAGTACTTCATTGTGCGGGTCAACCCACAAAAACGGATGACTTTTGACCCGAAAGAGTCTGTAGATATGCAAGGACAAACAGGGCCATACATTCAAAATGCATTTGTACGGATTCAGTCGGTTTTGCGCAAAGCAGGAGAGACCGATCTTTCGGCTTCCGCCAAATACAACAAACTGGAACCACAGGAAAAAGATATCATTTTACAGTTGTTTGAGTTTCCTGGAATTATTCAAACGGCTGCAAATGATTTTGATCCGTCCCATATCGGGGCTTATTGCTATAATTTGGCTAAGTCGTATCACAAGTTTTATCACGATTTGTCGATACTGAAGGCAGAAACGGAGGAAGCAAAGGCCTTCCGGTTGATGTTGAGTACAGAACTGGCAAAAGTATTGAAATTTGGTATGGATTTGCTTGGCATCGAGATGCCACATAAAATGTAACCCTAATCTGAACAGCTTAAAATAAAAGATCAGATGAGTGAAGAAACGAAAGAATCGTTAAATTTTATCGAACAGATAATCGAGGAAGACCTGAAAAATGGCAAACATGAAGGACGGGTACACACGCGTTTCCCGCCTGAACCAAATGGTTATTTGCATATTGGTCATGCTAAAGCGATTGTGACCAATTTTGAAATTGCTAAAAAATATGGCGGAAAAACAAATCTCCGCCTCGATGATACCAATCCGACAACAGAGAACACCCAATTTGTTGAAAATATCAAAAAGGATATTGAATGGTTGGGGTATGAGTGGGAAAACCACGAACTCTATGCATCGGATTATTTCGATAAGCTTTATGAATTTGCGATCAAACTCATAAAGAAAGGCAAGGCGTATGTCGATGACCTGACGCCGGAAGAAATGGCTGAACTCAAAGGGGAACCAACCCGCCCGGGCAAAGACAGCCCTTACCGCGATCGTCCGGTAGAGGAAAACCTGGATTTGTTTGAGCGCATGAAAAATGGGGAGTTCCCAGATGGTTCTCGCGTTTTGCGTGCAAAAATTGACATGTCTGCTCCAAATATGCTACTTCGCGATCCGATCATGTATCGAATTAAAAAGGAGCCGCATCATCGTACTGGTGATAAGTGGAAAATTTACCCAATGTACGATTTTGCGCATGGGCAATCTGATTCGATTGAGGGGATTACCCACTCACTTTGTTCGTTGGAGTTTATTCACCACCGACCATTATATAACTGGTTTATCGAGCAATTAGAGATTTTCCCATCGCGTCAGATTGAGTTTGCGCGTATGAATGTAGCCTACATGATTACGAGTAAGCGTAAGCTGCGTAAATTGGTAGAAGAAGGATATGTGAATGGCTGGGACGATCCGCGTATGCCAACGCTGGCTGGTATGCGTCGCCGTGGTGTTCCACCTGCATCGATTCGCAATTTTTGTATCCGTGCAGGTTTGGCGAAACGCGAAAACCTGATTGAAATGGAGCTGCTGAATTTCTCGATTCGGGAAGAACTCAACAAAACAGCAGCGCGTGTGATGACCGTTCTGAATCCGTTGAAAGTGATCATTTCTAATTATCCGGAGCAGTTAGTCGAAGAAATGGAGGTGATTAACAATCCGGAGGATGAGTCCATGGGCTCCAGAAAGATGCCATTTTCACGCGAAATATACATCGAACGCGATGACTTCATGGAAGACCCGCCGAAAAAGTTTTTCCGCATGGGGCCTGGCAAGAATGTACGTCTGAAAGGGGCTTATATTTTGCACTGTGAAGATTACAAAAAAGACCCCGAGACTGGCGAAATTTTGGAGGTATACTGTACTTACTATCCTGATAGCCGTTCTGGTTCGGATACTTCTGGTGTTAAGGCGAAAGGGGTACTGCACTGGGTTTCTATTGCTCAGGCTTTGCCGGTAGAAGTACGCAATTATGAGCGTTTGTTTACCGACCCAACACCTGCTTCGCATGAAGACAAGGATTACCTCGAGTTTTTGAATTCCGAATCGTTGGAAGTGATCGAAACGGCTTATGCCGAGCCGAGTTTGAAAAACGCAAAGATAGGGGAGCAGTTGCAGTTTATGCGTAAGGGCTACTACTGTGTTGATCCAGATTCTACGGACGAAAAGATGGTGTTTAACCGCACCGTTACCCTGAAAGATAGTTGGGCTAAAGCTCAGAAGAAGGGGAAGAAAAAATAGGAAAAATGCTGGCGGTAAAGATTTGTTTTGACAATTCTTTACCGCTTGTCTTTTATTGGTTTTAGGTGAAAGCCGTAATGTTTGAGTAGTCGAAGTACACCTTTCCCACCTGCCAAATGTGCTGCACCGATTGCACAAAATGAAGGTTTCTCAAGTATCATTTGAGCAATTCTTTCGGCCATGATTTTATTCCGGTCAAAGATCAGTGGCTTCCTCAAAATTCCAGAAGATTTTCGGGCTGATTTGTAAAGTTGTTGAATATCACTTTTGAGATAAGCTTCAGCCATTTTATTCATTTGTCGATAATGCGAACGAAAATGAAAGGCGAATGAAAGTAAGCTTTTTAACTGGTAGTCGATTGGAATTTTGGCAATAGCCTGAAGTTGCTCTGCGTAAGATTCGATCCCAGTAAGTTCTTTTCCCTGCTGTTTGGCGAAAGCCCAGATGTGTTCATCCAGGCGAAGTGTTTTGTCTTTTTGCAGCAAGCTATCGGTGATCATATTTTGTAAAACAATAGGCCGCATTTGCTGAAACTGCTCGATATCAAAATCACTATGAATGAGGATGCGTTTTCGAACCTTTTGGTACTTTTTGTGGGACAGTAAATGAGTCAGTGTCTCGCCTTTCGGCAAATACAAATACTGCATAGCCTGAACGACATAAGTGTCGTCGAGGTCAAATTCGATAGCGACCTGTTCGACTTCAGAAATGCACTCTTGTACGAGTGTCTGAAGATGAAAGGCGCGTGCATCTTTGACGTGCATGGTGCCAAAGAGGTAAGAAGGCTGAGACGGAGCAATTGGGGGAATGATTTGCCAAAGTAAGGCATGATGCTGAGGCATATTGGCAAAATAGTGGATAAGCGATCACAAGACCGTAGGCCGTGTGACCGCAACTATGGAAAACTGCTTACTCGTATTTGTAAGGCAGCAATTTTGAGTCTTTTACAGTTGAAAGCGTCATCAAAGTTTTGAGGCGTTCGATTTCTTCGATCTGAGAAAGCGTTTTGAAAAGAAGCTTTTCGTAAGTAGGAATATCTTTGCAGATAATCTTGATCAGGAAGTCAGCTTCGCCAGTGATGATATAGCATTCCGTGATTTCTTCGATTTCACGAATTTTATCAAGAAAATTATTGAGGGCATTTTCTTTTTGCCAAGCCAATGATACCAGTACAAAAGTCTTTACATTCAGGCCGATCGCCTGTGGATTGACTTGAGCGTGGTAGCTTTCAATAATTTCGCTTTGCTCGAGTTTTTTAACACGTTCCAGGGTTGGTGCAGGAGACAAGCCGATCTTCTTCGACAGGTCAAGATTCGTGATCTTGCTATTCTTTTGTAAAATCTTCAGAATCTTGAGGTCAATTTTGTCTAACTTTTCTGACATTTCTTATTCGTTATTCTTATTATTCAAAAATCCGCGTCCTTTTGTGGAAAGGCCACAAAATCGCCGAAAGATATGGCCTTAAAAAATAAAATACAAACAGAGAGCCGTAAACTATATGTGAAATTTTCTTAAATTTCGAATTTACGTAAATTTTATAATAAAATTTGGGTTTTTACAAAAATTGAATCCAAAATATTCGCTAACTAGTCTTTCTTTTAAAACAATACCGGAACCCAGACAAAAGCTGAATCCCGGTATCGGAGCCAATGCATGGTATTTTGTCTTTAAGGGAATATACCTAACGACAAATAGTCACTTGCTATTTTGTTGATGGCATTAACAAACGCAGCGGTACGCAAGTCATTTACCTTCTTTTTACGTTTTTGAATCTCGCGAATCTGGTTGTAAGCGGTAATCATTGTTTCTTCCAGACCAGAACGCACCAAATCAATCTCATCTGCACCTCTTGCAATCAGTGCTTTTTCCTTAGCTGTGATGGTGTGGCCGGTCAGGCGTTCTACCAAATCAACGATATTCGCATAAGTATTTTGGTTAAAACGCTTTTCCATACGACCAAAACGCATGTGGGAAAGGTTTTTCAACCATTCGAAATAAGATACGGTTACACCACCTGCATTCAGGTATACATCCGGGATAATCAGTTTGCCAGCTTTTAGCAAAATTTCTTCTCCACCAGAAGTAATCGGACCGTTTGCTGCTTCTGCAATGATTTTTGCTTTGATACGGCTAGCATTTTCTACCGTAATCTGGTTTTCAAGAGCGGCCGGTACCAAAATATCACATTCAAACTCCAATACAGCGTAGCGATCCTTCTTTTCATAAGAAGTCGCACCCGGGTAGTTGAGGATGGAGCCCGTTTCCTTACGGAATTTCAGAACATCATGGATATCCATGCCGTCTGGCTTGTAAATCGCACCTTCTACCTCAGAAACACCAATTACTTTGGCACCTCCTTCATCCTGAGAAATAATGGCTGTATGAGAACCAACATTACCCAATCCTTGGATAACCATCGTCTTGCCTTCCATACCGGTTTCCAGACCAAGTTTATCCATATCGTCTTTATAGCTAACCGCTTCACGGATACCATAAAATACGCCTCGTCCGGTCGCTTCCGTCCGTCCTCTGATACCATTTTGGTTTACAGGTTTACCCGTAACACAGCCAGCAGCATCAATATCATCACCTTTGAACGTACGATAAGTATCATAGATCCAAGCCATTTCTCTTCCGCCGGTACCGTAATCAGGTGCCGGAACATCAATAGAAGGGCCGATGGCATTTCTACGCAACAATTCTGTTGTATAACGGCGGGTAATTTTTTCCAATTGAGCAGGAGTATATTCCCATGGATTAATTTTTACCCCTCCTTTCGCACCACCAAAAGGAACATCCGCAATCGCACATTTGTACGTCATCAGCGTAGCCAGTGCCATTACCTCTTCCTGGTTTACGTGATTACTGTAGCGAATACCACCTTTAGTTGGTGTACGGTGGTGACTGTGCTGTACACGGTATGCTTCAATTACTTTATACTCATTACCGATTTTTACAGGAAAATGCATCCGGTAAACTGCATTACAGGCTTTAATCTGGTCGAGTAGTCCTTTGTGTAATCCAGTGTGCTGAGCCGCATTATCAAAATAGTCCTGAACACTTTGATAAAAACTGGGCTCTGCCTTTGTTATGTCCTTAGTCATCTTGATTAATTTGGTTTTCTAATTTGGTTAGTCTTCTGTCTAAATAAATAAGGAATAAAACAAGACCTACGAAAATGGCCACAATGACAGCCACCACTACATAAATTTTACCGATGCTTCTCATAAAATCAGCTTCAGCCGCTTGAAGCGGAAAGCTTTGCAAAAGTAAAGTAAACAGGGCCAGCAGTGAAATCGCAGTTTTTTTCATGGCGTTGATTTATCAGGCTAAAGTCGGTCAATTTTTTTACTCCACCAAGCCTTTATTGAATAATATTGTTCGGATTTAGAAAGTGGTCATCTGTCCACCAAAATGTACGGTTTTAGGCATCTTCATCCTCTAAATTCCAGATTTTGGCGTAAGCCATATCCATCCGGTACTGTAATGTCGCCATCCACATGCCTATCAAAAACCATCCAATTATGGCCGGATAAAAGACCATCCGCATCGTATTATCCAAATCTTGGGACCCAAAGCTGATATTGCCCCCAGCTCCCGGGTGCAGGCTATCATTGAGTCTTGGTATTACGTATATCAATGGAATAAGTGCGACGAACGCAAAAATATTGTACACCGCGGCCACACGAGCTTTTTGCTCATTATCGACCAAACTAGCTCTTAATATAAAATAGGCGAGATAAATAAGCAGGGCAATTGCCGTCATGTTCTGCTTGATGTCTCCACTCCAATAAGCGCCCCAGGTATTTTTTGCCCAAATGGCCCCTGTGATTATCCCCAACAAACCTAGCAGTAGCCCGGTACGGGTGTATGCTTGTGCTTTGTAATCAAAAATTGGTTGCGGATTGCGCAAATACTTAACGCTATTGGTCACGGATATCACAAAAATAGCAACCATAGCCAACCACAAGGCGACATGGAAGTAGGTGTTACGAATGGTTTCACCCAATATGTTTCGAAAAGGAAAAGTGATGCCACGCTGATCATTGAGGTCATTAATGACCGCATTTTTCCAGACCTTTTGACCCATTTCTGGATCAATAGAATCCTGAGTGACAAACACAGCATTGGGAAGCAGCGAAGCTCCATCATGGTCATTGTCAACAATTAAGGTAAAATCCTGTACGCGTTTTCCTACCGGTAGATAGGAAGGAATATCGAAAACTACCTGTAATTGCTGCTCATTTTTTACTGTAATGTTTTTGGCAGCTAATGCTTGCTCATCATTGAGCTTTAGCCAAGCTCGCAGGCTATCCTGTGATTTTTTAAAATTGGAATTATAGCCAGACACCTCCAGCTTGATTTCTTCCCCTGTGCGTACACTAGAAGGGGTTACCGTTGTAATACCTGGCTTTAAAGGAACCAACATGCCCACCGTGAAGGTGTAAATAATCAATACTACGCCGAGGGCTTTCCACCAATGTTTTACCATAACAAAGCTTAATTATTTTGAATAAGTGACGGATCATAATT
>JALEHC010000361.1 GCA_022763215.1 Saprospiraceae bacterium | reverse complement strand
TTTCGCGAAAATATTCGATCTTCTGGGGCGTTTTTTCACTGCGTTGCCAGATAATCGTCTCCGGGCCATCTGTACTGCCTTCGTGTATGACGGTTTCGTCAGGCTTTCTGACCACACACCACATCTCTCCGTCTTGCACCTTATTGACGCCTTTGCTGCTTATGCTTTCGTCTTTTTCTGGGTAGTAATCTGTTATTTCTACTGTCTGAAAATAAGGGCTAAGCGAACGATATACCTGAGTTACTTCTATGGTATTGCTCAGTAGCAATGGCATGCTGTCCATTCTGACTTTCGTCAAATTGTACAATAGTCGCTCATCTTTAGTCGCACGTGCCGTATCAAGATAAATTTCAAACTGCCCCTTCCAAATTCCATCTAATGGTCGATAAACATTGGCATAAGCTGTGTCCGATTCCATGAAAGTGGGGACCTCCGTGATATTATCTACCGGAATTTGTGGCTGCGTACAAGCCGTTCCTCCAAACAACACCATCAACAAAAAAGTAATAACTCGATACATCCTATTGTATTTATGTGTTCGATAAGTGCAACTTAAACAAGCCTGTAAACTCATCCACTACACCTTGCCCTTTCCCCAAATCAATACCTGAAAACCATAAATCCCTAACCAATACACCAAGGCTGCAAAGGACAAAATTCCCAATCCAGCATACACCTTAAACGAGCGCAGATTGATATTCAAAAACTCATACGTAAAGAAATCTCCGACTACAAACAAAGTATGCACACAAAACAATACAAAAAATACTTTTAGCAAATACCGCAGGTAAACAAGCTTTCGTGCTTCCTCCGGACTGCGCACCTGCTTGCGCTTTTGACGCAAATAGCGATACGCAAAATACATGTAAGCAAAGAAAGTGGTCAGATATAAAAACTGCTCAAAAGCACCATAAAACGGACTATAAAAGTATCGCCCCATGCCACTTTTATATTCGGCAGCCTTGATAAAAATGCTGAGAAAAAATATCCACTGCCCCAATGGCAAGATGAAATGCTTGAGATCCGTCCACCGAAGTTCGTACTGTGGATAGAGGTTGAGTTTGACATAAAAAAACAAACAAGTGGGCAGTGCAAGGGTGAAATAGATGGGCAAAAAATTCAGATTTGGATAAGATTCGTATATGCCCAATATATTCAGAATATGATGCAGCAAAGTCAACCCAATACCAATGAGCAATAAGCCAAAAAAGGTATTGGCGCGTTTTTCGCCACTATTTTTCAAAAAGAATAATCCTCCAATAGATACACTTTGCAAAACGGCAATGGTCAATACAACCAACAAAACATAAAAAAGGATACTTTGCAAATTCATATTGGATGAATAATTTGGTTTCTGAATTTTTTGCGTCCTAAAATTACGAATTCCTGCTCCTCCTGTAAAGCCATCTCCTCCCCCATTTGTCATTTTTTAGTGCCTATTTTACCGCTACATCTCAATCAAATGTGTAAGTATAGGTAGCTGTAACTTAGAAAAAAATGCCCGCTCAAAGGGCGATTATGCACGATTACTATTAGTTTCGCCTGTCAAGCGCATGGGTTTTACCTAATTAGTACTTTTTATTATGGCTTCGATTTACGAATTCTCCAAAAAAATAGCACAATCACTTCTCCCTCAAACCCTTTTACACCAGCTCGAACCGACTTTTCGACAGTTGGCCGCCCTCCCCTATTATGGTCGCCGCCACCAGTGCAATATCTGCGGCACTCAACTCCGCACCTTCGTGCAATTGGAGCGAGGCGATGCCCTTTGTCCGCTCTGTGGTAGCCTGCCTCGGCAGCGTCGCCTGTGGCACTTGTTGCAGACGGAATATTTGCCGAAAGGCCCTACCTTACACTTCTCGCCGCCACGTTCGCTTTCGCAAAAACTCCGGACCTTGCTTTCGCAAAACTATGTAACCACAGATTATGAAGGAGAGTTCAAAGCCGACCACGCTTATGACATTACCGCTATCCCTGAATCAGAGGAGCGCTTTGCTCATATAATATGTTATCACGTACTCGAGCACATCCCTGATGACCACGCTGCGATGAAAGAATTGTACCGCATACTGCAACCAGGGGGCTGGATGCTCGTCCAAACGCCCTTCAAAACAGGTCCGATTTATGAAAATGAAGCTGTAACAACCCCCGAAGAGCGCTTACAGCACTTTGGCCAGGCCGATCACGTTCGCATTTATTCGGTTCAGGGCTTACGCCAAAGACTGGAAAAAGCTGGATTTCAAACAAAAGTTTTAAAATTTCACGAAAGTGAGCACAGCCAAAAACATGGCCTCAAAAATGGCGAGCAAGTCATTGTTTGTCACAAATAACTTTCTACTTTTCTAACTGTTTTCCTTACATGAAGCATACAGATCACAAGGCCGGTATCTATATTCACATCCCTTTCTGCAAGCAAGCTTGCCACTATTGTAATTTCCATTTTTCAACTTCCATGAAGTACAAACCGGAAATGCTGGCGGCCATTTTGCAGGAAATTGCCTTGCAAAAAGATTATCTGGAAGGGCGTCCACTGGCTTCCGTTTACTTGGGGGGCGGCACGCCTTCTTTGCTTTCGCAAAATGAGCTGCAACAGCTTTTCAGCCAAGTCCAACGCTACCACGAAGTCTTACCGGATGCAGAAATCACCTTAGAAGCCAATCCGGATGACCTGACAGCAGACAAATTAGCGGCCTTTCGGCAAACGCCCATCAACCGCCTGAGCATCGGGATTCAGTCTTTTTCGGAAGAAGACCTTCGCTTCATGAATCGTGCACACCATGCACAGGAAGCCATTCAGTGTGTAGAACGTGCGCAA
>JALEHC010000360.1 GCA_022763215.1 Saprospiraceae bacterium | reverse complement strand
GCAACATGCGCATCAGCTGTCTTGATACTTTCGTGATAAGAACGAGACAAAAACGCCAATAGGTAGTGGTCACCATCTGCAATTTCGTAGTCAAAAGCAGCTTCATATTTAGCTGCATACGGCTCATTGTCAATGATTAGGTGGATGTGTTGCCCCTTAGCGGAATTAGCGCAATTTTTAGCGCCCGCATCTGGAGTTTGCACACCTAGTTCGTACGACTCACCACCAATACCGAAGTTAAATTTGCCACTCTTGTAGTCCATAGAGGTAATCGCGGCGTCTTCGTATTCAGTGGAAGCATCGAAGGCAGTCAATGTATACTTCATTTCTGCCTGCATTTCTTCAGCAGGTTCTTCCGTGTTATTTTCTTCGCTTTCTGCGTTTTGATTGGCGCCACTTTCACAAGCGACAAAAAACAGTGCAAGGGCGAAAATTAAGCTTAGTGCTCTCATTGTAATCCAAATTTTTTTATGATTGTTGGAATATTATAAACTTTGATCTAGATTCTGTTACGCATCCAAATTAGTTTTCTTATACATTTGAACCGTATAAATGATGATCTGTTTTGTTGGGCTAGCAATTTCTACCATATACAGGTTATCATCAAAAGTATTAAATCAAAAGTTGTTGACAAATAATTATGGAAAATAATATCGTTGAGTTGAAGGTGACGGGAATGAACTGCAATAACTGTGCAAATGGATTGTCCAAGTATTTGCAAAAGCAGGGCCTGGAAGACGTATACGTGAATTTCCAAACGGAAGAGGTTCGTTTCCAAAAAAATAATACCGTTTCTATTGATACCGTAAAAGAGGGGATTCACAAAATGGGCTATCGGGTCGTAAATGATAATCAACCCGAAACTATTTGGTGGACACTGGAACGCAAATTGTGGATTTCTACGCTTTTTACCTTGCCTCTGTTTTTGTATCACTTCATCATGATGGCGGGCGTACACATCGCTTTCCTGGAAAATCCTTGGGTACAACTGGCGCTTTGTTTGCCGGTCTTTGCCATTGGTGTAGAGCACTTTGGTCGCAGTGCTTTTAGCTCTCTGCGTACCGGAATTCCCAATATGGATGTCCTGATTTTTGTTGGTTCAACGGCTGCTTTTGCCTATTCGATTATTGGTTTGGTTCTGCAAGAGCCTAACTATATTTTCTTTGAAACAGCAGCTACCATTATCACCTTGGTATTGCTTGGTAATTATATCGAAAAGCGAGCCGTCGACCAAACTACCTCGGCTATTGCCGAATTGAGTGAACTCCAACCAGAGCAGGCTAAACGCATTATGCCTTCAGGCACTATCATCAGCGTACCCTTAAACGAAGTGCAAGTGGGGGATATACTCCAGGTAAACGAAGGCGATAAGGTGCCGACGGATGGCGTAATATTGGAAGGCTTCGCAAGTGTGGATGAATCGATGTTAACGGGCGAAAGTGAGGCTGTCGAAAAGCAAAAAGATAGTAGGGTAGTAGGGGCCTCTGTCGTTCAGTCCGGTAATTTTCGCATGCAGGTTCGTGCCATGGGTAAGAATACCGTCTTGCATCAAATGATCGAATTAGTAAAACGAGCACAAGAAGAAAAGCCTGATATTCAGCGACTTGCTGACCAGATTAGTGCCATCTTTGTGCCAGTTGTACTCGGTATTTCGGCACTTACCTTTACGCTGGCTTATCTGGTTTTTGACATTGGCTTTCAGCAAGCACTCATGAATGCCATTGCGGTACTGGTCATTTCTTGCCCTTGCGCGATGGGACTAGCTACGCCTACGGCTGTCATGGTTGGGGTTGGCCGCTTGGCGCGAAATGGTATTCTGGTAAAGGGTGGACAAACGCTGGAGGTCTTCGCCAAAATCAAGAATTTTATCTTCGACAAAACCGGAACTTTGACCGATGGTCAATTCGAGATTAAACAGATCGATTATCATACCGATGATCAGGCTCGTGCCAATGCGATCATTTATCGAATGGAGCAGTTTTCTTCTCATCCAATTGCTAAATCACTGGTCAAAGAAATGGAATCTCGTCTGAATGGCGTACGAGTACTCGACCTTTCGGTAGAGGAAGAAAAAGGTCGTGGTTTGGTAGCTATGGATGACCATGGGCAAGTTTATCGACTTGGTTCCAAGCGGATTTTGAAAGACACAAATGCGCAGCAATCGGCAGGGGCGATTTACCTTACGGAAAATGACAAGCTACTGGCTACTGTCCAAATCAGCGATCGAATTAAGGAAGATGCCAAACCAATGATTGATTATCTCAAGTCGCAATCCTTGCGACCAATCATCCTTTCGGGCGATGTAACAAGCAAAACTCAAGCAGTTGCACAACAGCTGGGCATAGAAGAAGTATACGCCGAACAGCTACCCGAACAAAAACTGGAAGTAGTGGATCGTTTAGCGAAAGCGGCACCCACGGCTATGGTAGGTGATGGTATCAATGATGCGCCTGCTTTAGCGAAAGCGGATATTGGTGTTTCACTCAGTAATGCTTCGCAAGTGGCCATACAATCGGCGCAAGTCGTATTGCTCAATGGTCAGTTAGGACATTTAGAGAAAGCGCTTAAAATTAGTCGCCATACGGTGTTGACTATCAAACAAAACCTATTTTGGGCATTTGCTTACAATATTGTAGCCATACCAATTGCAGCATTAGGCTTCCTGAATCCAATGTGGGGTGCGTTATTTATGGCATTTTCGGATGTAGTAGTTATTGGTAATTCTATTCGGTTGAAGCATAAACGAATTAGATAGTTTATAATTTTTAAATCAGGTTTTAGTGAATTATATTTGGCCGAATCATTGCTAAAGCTATGAAACTAAAACCTGATTTAAATGAAGCATTGTTTCTTATTTGCACTATTATTACTTTCAAGTTCTTCAGCTCTTTTCAGTAAATCTCATCACTTAGATTTAAGCCATAAAGGAAATACAAAATATTCTGTTGATACGATTCCATTTGCAGAAAGGAATAAGTTATTTTCTGTTTCCTTTGGTTTTGAACTACCTGAAATCATCTTTTCAAGAGAAATTAGTGCCGGGGTATTGTTTTATAAAAACCGACTTTACCTTGGTATTGGAACCGGTTACAATAGTTATGCCTCCACAAGTGGAGGCCCTCCATTAGCTAATATTTTACCCATATATGTATCCTCAAAACTCATGTTTGATGAGGGGAGTTTTTTGCCTAAAACCTATTATAGGAAAAGTCTCAGAACAAATAGAAACCTTATTTCTGCGTATGTGTTGATCGATGCAGGTTGGAATATAGTATTAAAAGATCACCCAAATTACAAGCGTGGTGGTTGGCTTCTTAATGTGGGGGTAGGTTATAAAAGCAATTTTGGTAGCCCCGTCAATTTATTTGGGGAAGGTTCAATTCGAATAAGTAGCATAGAGATTATCGATTTTCCTTCGATGGATTCTAATAAAGAAGAAAGATTTCAGATATTATTTAGAATTGGATTGATGGTAACATTGAAAGGACGACAATAAATACACAATATATAAGTTATGAAAACGACGCTTAGACTTACTCATCTTTTAGTACTTCTATTTATTTTTCAAAGCCTGTATGGGCAAATGACAGTTTCACTTACCCCAGAAAATCGGTCTAAATATGCTATTTCAGACGTAATCGTTATTGAGGATAAGGTTTATGTAGCAAAGAAGAATATCAATGGCTTTGCTTCTTCTATAAAGTATAAAACCGAATTTATTCGTGTGAATCAGCAATTAGAAATTGAGGCAAGATCCGAATTACGACTCAAAGTATCAGGAAAGAAAACCGAATTCGTTAAGTTTTTGAATATAGCCAATCAACTTTATATGCTTTCTAGAATTGGTTCTAAAACTTCTTCCACGGACTTAATTATCTCTAAAATCGATCGTGAAAATTTAGAGATTATTGAAGATCAGCGCACTAGTATTTTTCTTAAGAAAAAAGGTTTGGTAAATGGTACTGACTACAATGTAAGGGTAGCTCCCAACCATGAATATTTACTGTTTAGCATAAGTCATGATGTCAGAATAGAAACAGAAAGAAAGTATCAGTTTATTGTTTTAGATCAACAATTAGAGACCGTTCTTGATACTACTATTTTCATTGAAGGATCAACCGAAAAATTTAAAGAATCTAACAGTTTTATAGATAACCAAGGGAATGTATTCTTTGGGGGTATGGAAAACAAATCGGATTGGCTCCCCGGAAGGTCTTGGGCCAATTTGCTGAGGTTGAACAGAGCGACCAAAGAAATTACAGAAATCAGGTTTAAAGACAAGAGTAAAGATAAGTATCTGAAAGACTTTAATTTTACCTTAAAGGGAAAGGATATCATTGTTGGTGGTTTGTACAGTGAAGAGGAGAGAAATACCGATAACTTTGTTCGAGGTGCCCTTTATGCTAAATTTCCCATAAATTTTGAAGAAGGTAAAGAGCTAACCTTTTTACCTTATTCTACGGATGTCTTGCATCATGGTTTTACGGAATATCAAATCAAAGAGCTCCAAGAACTGGATATGGTGGAGGAATATCACGATCTTAAATTAAAAGAAATATTTTACCAGCCAAATGGATATGCTCTATTTATTGTTGAACAGACTTACCTAGATAAATCAATGGATCTAGCGGGTAGGGGTAGTAAGCCGGACGAATACTTCTGTAATATGCTAATAAGTTATATTTCACCAGAAGGGAAAATTTTGTGGACAAGGATCATTGCAAAAAAATGGGTAAAAGATAATTGGGTAAAGAGACATTCTTACTATTTTTTCCCAACTGGATCTTCCTTTAATTTCATATATAATGATGGCCGTGGAAATTCTGAGCAAGTGAATGGAGGATATTTAATGAATATAAAGCCTGATGGGACATTTACCCATGATGTTATAATCAATAAAAAGGAAGACGACATATACCTTTCACCACTGTATAGTCGAATAATCAATGAAAAAAAAGTTTTTTTGTATGGGCGCGCTTGGCTAGATGAACGTTTCGGTATACTAGATTTTGAATAATAGGTACCAACAACCAATTTCCTTTCCTCTTTGTTTTCTCATAAAAAGAGGAAAAATGCGTGTTTTGTCTTTTATCTTATTCACTATTTTGCTGGTGTCCTGCGAAGAAGAATTCACACCAGATGTAATTTCGGCTCCTCCAGAGGTAGTTGTTGAAGGCTATGTAGAAGCGAGTGATTTGTCAATTCCTGTATTTGTTATACTTCGCAATAATTTTCCCTTTTTTAGTGAATTGGGACCAGCACAACTTGCGGATGCATACATTCATGATGCGGAAGTACTCGTTCGTCACAACGGACAAGAAACACAACTCGCAGAAGCCTGCCTGAGTGATTTGCCTGATGAAATCGCAGATGCCATTGTCAGTAATCTAATCGCAGATATTGATACCTTTGAATTGTGCTTGTATATCGATCTGGCTTTTCAAATTCCAAGAGTGGAAGGTGGACGATATGATTTGGAAGTTCAAGTGGAAGATAAACGCTTGTCAGCCACCACGACTATCCCTGAGCATGTACCACTAGATTCTCTTCAGTTTGTAGAACCACCTGGTAATCCAAATGATACGCTTGCGCAAATGCGAATTTTTATCAGTGATCCTGCTGAAGTAGCTAATTTCTATCAGTATAATACTCAAATCAATTTGGAGCAACTGCAAAAGCCCTTTGCTTCTGTAACGGATGACCGACTTTTTGATGGGCAAAGCTTTCAGTTTCCATTGCAAAAAGCAGAGCGATCAATTGATGCCACAGAAATTGATCCGGTAACTTTTGGTTTATTTCGAGTAGGTGATGATGTGACCATTCGATGGATGAATATAGACGAAGCCCATTTTAATTTCTGGAATACCCTTGAGTTTAATATTGCCAACCAAGGGCCATTTAGTAGTTATACTCGTGTCCAATCAAATATTGAAGGCGGATTGGGTATCTGGGGTGGGATTTCTGCCTCTTATTATCGGTTGGAAGTCGCTAAGTGATTTTGTAGCTTTGCAGCCTTTACGAAACTAATTAATGCCAAATAATGAGCGAAATAGTCAAGAAAAATAAAATTGCGATTGAAATAGGGTTGAACGAGGAGAATATTCCTGCGGATATTAGTTGGACATCAGATGATGACCCAAGCAAAAAAGATTTGCATGAAGCCAAAGCTATGTTGCTGGCTTTTTTTGATCGCAATAATCTCGATACGGTAAAATTAGACATCTGGACAAAAGATATGCAGGTAACAGAAATGGATCGCTTCTTTTTCCAGACCATGCGCGCTATGGCCGACACTTACTACAAAGCAACTCAAAATGGAAAGCTAGCAAGTGCCATGCAACAGTTCGTTCATTTCTTCGGAGAAGAGACCGAAATCATACCTAAAGAAAAAAAGTAAATACTTTGTTTTGAATATTCATCGGGATGCTTTACCTTTGCACTCCGGTGAGCGGCACACGACCAGCTCCTACTGAACTCCCCCAGGGCGGAAACGCAGCAAGGGTAGGTGGTTGAGCGGTGCGATGTGCTCGCTTGCCTTATTAAAAAAGGGATTTTGGCTTTCGCCGAAATCCCTTTTTGTATGTCTAGAAGCGGTAAATGAGCTGTGCACTCACTCTGGATCGTGTTTGACCATCAATTTCTTCACCGCCACTTCCAAATGTTTCTTGATTTGCCCAAAAGGTTTGTGCATATCGGGCCTCAATGGTCATATTCCGAATACCTTTGTATCGTAAATTGAAGTAAAAACGGGTGCCACGATTATAATAGGCTGGTACGCTAAAGGCATAAATCAGGTTGTTTTCATAAGAATAGTATCGCGCCTGAAAGCCATCTGTATCAAAAATAGCGAAACGAGTCGTGAAAGAAAGTGGAAACCCAATTGGCCTATAAAGCACATCCTGATAAATAACAAATCCGCGTTGGTAACGATTGATTTCATTATCGGCGAAGCCGATATCTAGCCTTGTTCTCAATTCAAGTGTTTTGCTGACTTGATTACCAAAATGCAATCTTGTCTGAAAGGTACGATTCTGGACAATTTGATTGAGTTTGGTTTCATTGTCAGGTACATTTGCGGGTTTGGTTTCGTCTCGTACTTCAATGTATGCTTCGTATTTGCGCTTTTTGAAGTACGTCAATCGCACTCGGTATTCCTGACCTTGCCCAGGTGCATCTACGCCAAATCTTAGCCAGGGGTTTTCCCAAAGATCAACATAAGCAGAAATGCGCCACTGTGGTGCAGGGCGAACTTCGAGACCCATATAAATGCCCGTCTCATTGTTACCGGTACGAATTTCGCCCAAAGGCGCAGCAAAAAAAGACTGATAATCTCGTGGATACCTCCTGTAAAACAGAGCGAGATCAACTTTTTGGTCAAGTCCAACCAACAATCCATTCAGTGTGGCAATAGCGCCATTTTCGCTGTAAGCGGTCTCACCAAAAAAGTTCAGATTGCGGTAGATGAAAGAATAATCTGCACTCATACCAAG
>JALEHC010000359.1 GCA_022763215.1 Saprospiraceae bacterium | reverse complement strand
CTATCTTTAAGCTCCACCAAAACAAAAAGTATGAAACTCAAAAAAACACTACTCCTCAGCTTCTTAGTTGCCCTGTTTTTTGCCTGCGAGCAAGAACCCTCAAAAGTAACAGTTTCTTCACCAGAACAGCAAAACCAGATAGAATTCTTGCTAACAGCAACAGGACAGCCTGCCTACAGAGTACTTCACAACAACGAAGTTGTTATCGATACTTCAACTCTCGGATTTGACTTTCAGGGGCATCCTACCCTCTCTGGAAATTTCAAAATCATAAATACAACTACCAACAACAAAGACGAAACCTGGACGATGCCCTGGGGTGAGCAAACAGAGGTGCGAAACCACTACAACGAACTAAGCGTAGCTTTACAAGAACAAACGACCTCGGCACGAAAGCTTATCCTTCACTTTCGTGCATACGACGATGGCATAGCATTTCGCTATGAGCTGCCTGCCCAAAGTGGCATCGATAGCCTGATTGTAATGGACGAACATACCCAGTTTCAACTCACTGGTGACCACACCTGCTGGTGGATTCCAGGCGACTGGGATATCTATGAACATCTCTACACTACCAGCAAATTTTCGGAAATTGATGCAACGACCAAACGTAATCATCCAAATTTAGGCCAGACCTATATCCCCCAAAATGCAGTCAACACTCCTGTAACAATGCGCAGCAGCAACGGTCTGCACCTGAGCTTCCACGAAGCAAACCTGACTAATTATGCAGGTATGACACTAAAAGTAGATGGCGATCAGCTTCAAATGACCAGCGAACTAGTAGGTTCTGACCGTTTTGGCTTTAAAGCCAAAATACCATTACCTTTCCGTACGCCATGGCGTACAATACAAATCGCAGACCAGGCAACGGACCTCATCGACTCAAAACTTATCGTCAACCTAAATGAACCAAATAAATTGGGTGATGTAAGCTGGTTTGAACCTAAAAAGTATGTGGGTATCTGGTGGGAAATGCATCTCGATAAATCCACTTGGGACCTGGCTAGTGGCCGCCACGGTGCCACTACCGAAAATACAAAGCGGTACATCGATTTTGCGGCAGCTAATAACATCAAAGGTGTACTAGTCGAAGGTTGGAACACCGGTTGGGAACGCTGGATCGGCTTCGAAGACCGCGAAGGGGTGTTTGATTTTGTAACCCCATATGAAGATTATGACTTGGAGGAAGTTGTTCGATACGGAAAAGAAAAGGGCGTCGAAATTATCATGCACCACGAGACTTCCGCAGCGCCCAGAACTTATGAGCAACAGCTCGATACGGCTTACAGCCTAATGAATCGCCTTGGTATCCACAGTGTCAAAACCGGTTATGTCGGGAAGATCATTCCAAAAGGAGAATATCACCACGGACAATGGATGGTCAATCATTATCGCAAGGTGCTCGAAAAAGGAGCTGAGAACCAAGTGGCCATTAATGCGCACGAACCCATCAAGGCAACCGGCTTACGCCGAACTTATCCCAACGCTATTGCTCGGGAAGGCTTGCGTGGCCAAGAGTTTAACGCCTGGGCACAAGATGGTGGAAACCCTCCGGAACACCTATCTATCGTCGCTTTTACTCGTATGTTAGCTGGTCCAATCGACTTTACCCCCGGAGTATTCGATATTGGTTTGCCAAGTAAAGAAAACAATCAGATCAACACCACAATCGCACACCAACTTGCTCTTTATGTAGTCATTTATAGCCCAATTCAAATGGCTTGTGACTTGCCTGAGCACTACGAAAATCAGCCAGCATTTCAATTTATTCGCGATGTTGGTGTAGATTGGGAAAAATCTGTAACAATCAATGGCGAAGTCGGAGACTATGTTACTATTGCCCGCCAAGAAAAAGGTACAGATGCATGGTTTTTAGGTAGTATTACAGATGAAAACCCCAGAACCATAGAGGTAAGCTTTGACTTTTTGCCGAAAGGCAAAAAATACCAGGCAATTGTCTATGTAGATTCGGCAGAAGCCCACTACAAAGATAATCCAACCAGCTTGAAAATTGAGCAGATGGACGTCGATCACACCAGTACAAGCACATTTGACCTTGCGGCAGGTGGTGGTTTAGCAATTAGCTTACAACCAATTGAAGAATAATTAGTTTTTATAGGGAGTGTCCTGCTTTCGCAAAATGGCAGGCACTTTTTACAATTTTTACCAATATGAATTTCGAAGGAACTCAGCAATACGTAGCAACTCAGGAATTACAAATAGCGGTTAATGCCGCTATTCACCTACAAAAACCTTTATTAGTTAAAGGAGAACCAGGAACGGGCAAAACTATGCTGGCACACGAAATTGCCAAAGCCCTTGGTAAAAACCTGATTACATGGCATATCAAATCGACTACTCAAGCACAACAAGGCTTGTACGAATATGATGCGGTTAGCCGCTTACGTGACTCCCAACTCGGAAACCCAAATGTTGACAATATCGCTCACTACATCAAAAAGGGAAAACTATGGGAGGCTTTCGAAGCAAAAGAACAAGTTGTTCTACTCATCGATGAAATTGATAAAGCGGATATCGAATTCCCAAATGACCTCCTCCTCGAACTCGACCGGATGGAGTTTTATGTTTATGAAACACAAGAAACCATCCAAGCTCAAAATCGCCCGATCGTTATCATTACTTCCAATAATGAAAAGGAACTTCCTGACGCTTTTCTCCGCAGATGTTTGTTCCACTATATTCGCTTTCCGGAAGCAGACACTATGCAGCAAATCGTAGATGTTCACTTCCCCAACATACAAGAAGAATTGGTAACCAATGCATTGAAGGTATTCTACAACCTACGCGACATCAGAGGCATGAAAAAACGCCCCTCCACAAGTGAATTTCTCGATTGGCTAAAGCTCCTTTTACTGGAAAACTTTGAAGCAGCACAATTACAAAAACTGGATCTGCACGAAGCCATTCCTCCTCATATCCACGCTCTACTCAAAAATGAACAAGACATCAACATCTTGGACGAAATGCGAAAAATGGGTCGCAGATACTAAAAAAGTAAACCCAAGGCCCAATTATCAAGCTCAAAAATGCCTGCCGACACAAATCCCCACTGTCCAGGTATCATAAGCTTCATAACGCCGATCATAAAAGAAAGTAGGCGCCATATCCCACTTTTCTCCTATCGGAACTTTGTACTCAAAACCAAACCGAATGAGAAAGAAATTTTCGCTTGGCTCCAACTCAATCCCTGGCCCAATCTGAAAAACCAAGCCTTCATAAATGGTATAAAAACCTTCAAGTGTAAATACCAAGGGATAAACACGTTCGACTTGTTCGCCCTCCTCCCCTTTCACGATGAAGGTTTCCAGCTCTAAATCATTGTGCAGACCAAAGCCCCATCTGTGGTTGAGCCAGTATTCCAAATCAAGCCCCCATGAAGAAACTACGGTCAAATCACCGGAATGTGCTTCTGGAATAAAGGTGTGCCCTAACTCAACGGCGGCTCTAAAAAAGGATGAATCGTGATGTTTTTCTGTATCAACATGCTGTGCATGTAGAGAAGATAGACTTACTAGAAGTAGTACCGCAAGTGTAATAATGGCTTTCATTTTTTATGCTAAGTACTACAATTGATCTCTTTTCTTTTGTAACCAAGATCATGTAAGCCATTGTTTTACCAACTTTTGTTGTCTAAGAAAAAAGGGTTGCTCCCAAAATACTGGAAGCAACCCTTTTTATTACAGTTACATTCAAACTGCCTATTTAATAAGTTTGTACTTGAATTGTACAGCCTCCATAATTGGATTATCCGTTTCCGGATCAACATTATCCAGCATGATATCAACATCAATTGTATCTTCTAATTCTTCCTTTTCGGTCGAATCAAAAATAACATGGATGTATCCTTTCTCGCCGGGCTTAATTGTACGGCTGCTATAATCAGTTTCCGTGCACTCACAAGCAGTAACAACACCTATCTCTAAAGTGGTATCACCACGATTGACGAATTCAAATTTGTGCTCTCTTTTTTCACCTTTTTTCATAGTGCCAAAATCGATTACACGCTGCTTGAAATCCATGATTGGAACCCCTTTAAGTACTTTTTTGCCATACAACGAAGATAAATAACTGATCTTCAAAGTATCCTGTACTTCAACAGGTAGTGATTTTCTGTTTTTACCTGCTTTTTCTTCTTCGTCTACTTTCTTCAAGCGCTTCGTCTCTACGCGGATTGTTGTCGGTCCTTCTATAATCTTAAACTCTGTACGACGGTTAATCGCATTAGCTATTTCTTGATTATCTTCTCCCTCAATCTTCTTGATAAACTCTTCTGTTAAAACATCACCTGCATTGAGGAAATCATGCTTAGCAGCTTGGTTCTCATTAACGGTTTGTGGAACGTTTTCACCATACCCTTTGGCTACGATGCGATCACCATCAACATTTCGTTTAATCAACCATCTTCTCGCTGAATT
>JALEHC010000358.1 GCA_022763215.1 Saprospiraceae bacterium | reverse complement strand
TTGTTCACCGCATCATCAAATGGCTACAAGCGGCAAAATTTCATCCTGTACTTCGTTGAAAAGCCTCGCCGATGCTAAGGCATCGCCTACTTTTTTCCCCTTGTACAAAATAAAATTTGCTTCGCTTTCGCTCATTCATGACACGATGTACAAGTCTAATGAAGGTTATTGTTGTCCGACAAGGCTACCTTTGCTATTGCAATAGCACGCCTTTTGGTTTTGAGGTACCTATAAAGTACCTTATACTGCTCAGGCAGTACACCTTATCATCCTTAGGTATTGAAATTGTTTTTTGCTCTTTCCTTGTTCAATTCAATTCTGTGGACTCCAAAATGGAGTTGTGGTTTATAACGGAGGTTAGATTGCAAAATGCTCTTTCAAAGCACTTCGTTTTTAGAGAAGAGTAGTAGTTAGTTGTTATACAAGTTTTAACTTTTCCTTTAGAATTGCTGCTTTTTCCGAAGTAGGAAGTTAACAAACAGATGAAAGTGTCATTTTTACACATTAACTTCCTTGACTGTCCCTATTTTTAAGTACTTATTTCATAAACTTCAGATAAAGCTCTAATGCCTTGATTTACAAATCTATTTCAAAACTTGTTGCACGGTCTATTTATAATTAGATTTTCATGAAAATAGTTTGATACAAGTCGAATATTTACAGATATAATATTACATCATATTTTATGAAGCCAGTTAGTCTACTCGATTATTCGCCAGAGGTAGCGGCCGCTTTCGCGGAAAATCGCCCCATCGTTGCTCTTGAATCTACCATCATAGCGCATGGTATGCCCTACCCTGAAAATGTGCAAACCGCGCTCGAACTGGAAAACATCATCCGGGCTGCCGGTGCTGTTCCTGCTACCATTGCCATTTTGAAAGGCCGCCTCAAAGCTGGCCTCCGTTCGGAAGAAATTGAATACCTGGGCAAAAATGGTCCGAATATCACAAAGGTTAGTCGCCGCGACTTGCCGCTCATCCTCGCTCGTCAACAAGATGGCGCTACCACGGTAGCAGCTACGATGATTATTTCGGCTTACGCCAAAATTCCGGTCTTCGCTACGGGTGGCATTGGCGGTGTGCATCGAGGTGCCGCCGAAAGTATGGACATCTCGGCCGATTTGCAGGAGCTTGCCCACACCAATGTTGCCGTAGTCTCAGCCGGTGCGAAAGCGATTCTTGATCTCGCACTCACGCTCGAATACCTCGAGACACAAGGCGTACCAGTTATTGGCTACCGTACTCGTGAATTTCCGGCTTTCTACACCCGAAAAAGTGGACTATCCATTCCGCATACAGCGGAATCACCCACAGAAATTGCAAAAATTATGCAGGCCAAGTGGCAATTAAATTTGCAAGGTGGCCTCCTCATCGCCAACCCCATCCCCGAGGCCAAGCAACTAGACTATGAAGAAATGAATCAGGCCATTGATGAAGCGATACGGCAAAGCAAGCAACAAGGCATTCAAGGCAAAGCAATTACACCTTTTCTACTATCGAAAATCAAGGAACTAACAGCGGGAAGAAGCCTTTCGGCAAATATAGAACTGGTAAGAAATAATGTACATTTGGCGACAGCCATAGCGAAAGAATATCAGCTACTTACCTGATACGCTTCAACTTGCGCATCCATTTGAGTTCCTGCCATAAATTGCGATAAGCCATCGATGGCTGAGAATCAGGCGAGTAGATATGTACTGGAGATTGGTTAATGCCCATGCGTTCGATAACGGACG
The DNA here is from genome assembly GCA_022763215.1 of Saprospiraceae bacterium. GTDB lineage: Bacteria > Bacteroidota > Bacteroidia > Chitinophagales > Saprospiraceae > JALEHC01. The sequence goes on along the minus strand of JALEHC010000358.1, from coordinate 1,861 downwards.
ACTGCGGAATAGATGACCGCAAATGCTTTAAACGATGCTCTTTAAAGTACCCAATAACTTCCTTGTGCAGCTTTTTTCGTCCATCCACTTGCGTGAAAAAAGGCACAATTTTACGGGTATCATACGATTTAGACTGAAAAAACGAAACTACCTGATGGTAAGAGCGCTCTGAAAGGGTAGTCGGAATAAGTGGTAATAATACAAAATTAGAAGAGCGAAATACATTTTCGGCCATTAGCCCTAAGACCGGAGGACAGTCAATGAATACGTAGTCAAACTGAGTCTTTATAGTTTTAAGTAATTTTTTGAAACGACTTTTTGACTTATTCAAGTCGGCAAGTATCAGGTCCATATTTCTGTTTCGAATATCACCACGGATAATGGAAAGATTCTCATGATCCGTAGGTTCAATCAAATCCTGAAAGTCATCGGTATTTTCAAACATTTCATCCGCCTTACCATTTAACCCACCTGCTCTTTTCAGATAGAACGATGCTGCACACTGAGGATCGATATCCCATACCAGGGTTCGATATCCTTCTCTGGCCGACAAATAAGCCAGATTGACACAGGACGTAGTCTTTCCGACACCTCCTTTCAGATTATAAAGTGCAAATGCAATCATTGTGGTATTATTATTTTGGTAAGCCCCTGTTATCTTAGCTCTTTCCCTATAAAGATAAGGATATCTTTCTTTACCTTTTCTAACAGGTCAGTCGGCTTTTGTTGAATTTTGGACTTTTCGTCCGGATAAATCAAGTAGTAATAATCAGCCCCTTTCTGAATCCAACTTTGTTTTTCCCGATCTCCAATAAAAATAACATGATCAGGCCTTTTCATGTTATTGGCTGACTTACTTTCCGGAATTGGCAAATTGTCTTCATTCAAAAGCGCTTCCATCTGTTCCCGATAGGCAGCATGTCTTTTTCTGAGTATACGACCAATCTGCAAATCATCACCAGCATAGACATGCAAATATGCCTCTGCCAGTATACCTAGTCCGGTATCACTTTTATCCTGAATTAATATTTGCTTCATGGCCTCGTCTACAAAAAAAATGGTATTCTCAATTGGCCTGCAAAGGTAAGGTTAATTTATTGTAAACTCAACGTAAACTTAATTAAAACTCACTCTGGAAATGAAATTTAATATCCGGAAAATTTTCCTGCGCCATCTTCAGCGTCCAAGCTGATTCGGCCAAAAATACTAGATTGCCGTGCTTGTCCTTAGCGATGTCTCTTTTCCGTTTACTCAAAAACGCTTTTAGTTTCTTTTCATCAGGTGCTTCTATCCAGCAAGCCTTATGTAAGTTCACAGGCTCATAACTGCAAGATGCACCGTACTCATGTTCCAGCCTATACTGTATCACTTCAAATTGCAGGGCACCTACTGTACCAATAATTCGGCGTCCATCTAGTTCTTTGGTAAACAACTGCGCCACCCCTTCGTCCATCAACTGAGTCAAACCTTTACTCAACTGCTTAGCCTTAAGCGGATTAGAATTATTAACATATCGAAATTGTTCTGGCGAGAAGCTTGGGATGCCTTTGAAGTGCAACACTTCTCCTTCCGTTACGGTATCGCCAATCTTGAAATTACCAGAGTCATACAAACCAATTACATCTCCCGGAAAAGCTTCATCAATGACGGTTTTCTTTTCGGCCATAAAAGAAGTTGGGTTCGGAAATTTCATTTTCCGGTTTTGTCTTACATGCAAGTAGTTGGTATTTCGCTGAAAAGTCCCTGAACAAATCCGCAGGAAAGCAATCCGATCGCGGTGTTTGGGGTCCATGTTTGCGTGGATCTTAAACACAAAACCAGCAAATTTATCTTCTTTCGGATCTACTTTGCGCTCTTCAGT
>JALEHC010000357.1 GCA_022763215.1 Saprospiraceae bacterium | reverse complement strand
TGACTTGACTTCCGTCAAATAATCGGACTAAGCGGTGGGTTTTTTGAGCCATAGTTTCGTCGTGCGTTACCATGACGATGGTTGTTTTTTCCTGTTCGTTTAGCTTTAGCAAAATGTCCATGACCTCATTGCCCATGACGCTATCGAGGTTTCCGGTAGGCTCATCGGCCAAAAGGATCTGCGGCTGGCCAACTACTGCCCGAGCAATCGCAACTCTTTGTTTTTGTCCACCAGATAATTGACTGGGGAAGTGCTTCATCCGATTTCCGAGACCTACTTTACGGAGGGCTTCTTCAGAAAGCTGACGACGTTCTTTAGCAGATACCTTTCGGTAAAGCAATGGCAACTCAACATTGTCAATAACCGAGAGGTCATTAATCAAATGGTAACTTTGAAAAATGAATCCAATGGTTTGATTGCGAAAGCGGGCAAGTTGTTTGTCTGAATATTTGTCAAATATTTCGCCCTTAATTTTGACTTCTCCGTTGGAGGGATCGTCCAGCAAGCCCATGATATTAAGCAGGGTACTTTTGCCACAACCCGAAGGGCCCATAATAGACACAAATTCGCCTTCTTGTATGGACAGATTGATATTGTTGAGGGCAAGGGTTTCAATCATTTTGGTGGTATACACCTTTTCAATATTATTGAGCTGAATCATATTGAGAATTTTTATTGAATGATATCTATTTCTTTTAAATGTTCATAATCGGTCATATCGGAAATAATAATCTGGTCGCCTTCCTGTAGCGTACTTTTGATTTCTATAAAATCAAAGCTAGATAGACCTACCTGCACCTCTTCCCGAATAGCTTTGTTTTCTCGCAGAATAAAAAGTGGCTGCTGGACTCTGCCTTTGAAGGCAGGTCCATTGGCCACGCGAAGCACGTTTGATTTACTTGCTAGTACTATAAAAACTTCGACCTTCATATTGGGTCGTAATTGCGGGTGATTTCCTTGATCGAGTTGGATTTCAAAAGTAATAACATTGTTCTCTACCGTTGGTCGAATGTTATTGACCGTTCCGGTTAGTTGGGTGTCATTGATCGAGATGAGGGCTGGAAGGCCTATATTTATCTTATCTGCATGTATGTCTGATATTTTGCCCATTATTTTGTAATGGCCCAAGTCGGCCAATCGGGCTAGACTTTCGCCTGCCTGTACCGGCAATCCGATTCGGTCATTAACCCAGGTAAGTACCCCGGCTCTTTGTGCGCGAATATCTGCTTTGGCAATTTTATTTTCAAGTTCCGTTAGTTCGTGGCTTTGGATTTTTACTTCGAGGCTTTGTTCTTTGATTTCGGCATTTGTTGACAACTCTTGGATTTTTAGTTTGTGTTCAAGTTGTCTTTTTTCAAGTTGTGCAATTTTTAATTGTAGGTCTGCATCTTGCATTTGTTCCTCGGTGGCACCACCAATAGAGAGTAGATAAGCCGTGTTATCTCTTTCTGCTTTCAGTCGCTGCACTTGAAAACCTTTGATAGAATCGGCGATTTCAAGATCAAACAGTTCACGGTTTCTTTGTAGTTCGAGGCGGCGAATTTGGTTTTTCTTGAGTTCGAGTTCATCTTTTTGGCGTTCCAATTCGAGTTGAGAAGTTGTTTTGTCTAGTTTTAGTATTTGTTCTCCTGTCTTGATTTGGCTACCAATTGGTTTTAAGACTTCCTGTATGCTGCCTTGAATGGGGCTACTCAATACTTGTTCATAAGTGGGTATGACTTCTCCAGAAGCACTGATGGTACTTTGTACAGCGCCTTTTTGGACGGTAGCCACTACAAAATTGCTTGTTTTTAATCGCGTTTTAAGCTGGTTTCTGAACAACCACCACAGTCCGACTAAACCACCTCCAATAAGAAGGATGTAAAGCAGCATTCGAAAAAATCTGGTATATCGAATATTGGGATTTACTGGTCTATCCATTTTCGAACATTTTTATCAATACCTATTCAAGAGGTGTGCCAAGTTTTAAATAGTTGATATATAGTGGGTTATGTGTTTTAGAGGTATTGGGGAGCGTTCAGTTTTGGGACGATTGTCCGAAAATGGGACGGCTAGAATGGAGAAAGCCCGATTCGAGTTAAAACTGACTCGAACCGGGCTTTGGATTTGCTTATTATTTGCCGAACCTGTCCGCCGAATGGCGTGAAGGCAAAAACAGCTTGAAGAAAATATATTATTTCACGACAGTGAAACGCTTACCAAGAAGGTAGTTGTCATTGGAAAGCTGTAGGATATACATACCTGCTTCCAAGTTGCTTACGTCCACATTTAAGTTTTCCAATACATCAAGTTGTTGTACACGGATTACACGGCCATTCAAGTCCGTAATAACCATTTGTACATTTTTCTGAAGTTCAACAGCTTCGATATTGATGTTTAGTGAACTGCTAGTTGGATTAGGGAACACTTTTACAGCACTGTTATCCAGTAAGTTAAGTGTCGAGTTTGAGCCGTTAAACGCATAGTCTCCTGTTTGAGAATTTAGCGTAACGCTATAAGTACCAGCTGTAACCGGGATGTTAGCACCATCCTGTGTACCTGTACCTGCAGGGAATTCTTCTGCACCCCAGTTTGTTGCCCAATCATCATCTCTACGGAATTTAGCTTCACCATCAAGTAGTTCAATATCCAATGACCAAGTACTACCAACCGTGCTACTCGCTTGCATGTCCGTATCGCTATCCCAGCCACCTGGAGTTGCTGTACCAATAATACCCACAGACATCGGTGTCATAGAATAAACACCAGTAGTTGCATTGAATGCAATTTCCCAAGTACCTTCAAAAACAGGAATGTCTGGACCATCTTGTACACCAGTACCAGTTGGGAAACCATCGTCACCCCAGTTTGTTGCCCAATCATCATTAGCACGGAACTTAATAACGCCATTTGTCAAGCTCAAAGTAATATACCACTGATCTGGCTCAGCAGCATCTTGATACATATCGATGTCTTCATCGAAACCAAGGCCAGTAGCAGAACCAATTACTCCAATCGAATTGAAAATAGCGATTGGCGGTGCAAAGTTATACTCGCCAGTAGCAGAGTTGAACTGTACATTGTATTCACCGGCTGTTACCGGAATATCTGGGCCATCCAATACTGCTACACCCATTGGGAAATCTTCAGCACCCCAGCTTACGTCCCAGTTGTCTTCAGCACGGAATTTTGCTACACCATCTGTCAATGTCAAGTTAGCAGACCACAATGACGGATTGTTTGGATTTTGAGTCAAATCTGTGTCTGCATCCCAACCATCTGGAGTTGCTGTACCAATAATACCAATTGTGTTGTAAATTGGAATTAAAGCTTCAAAATTGTACTCACCTGTGTAAGCATTGAAGGTAACATTATAATCACCTGGAGTTGCAACAGGAATATTATCGCCACCAAGAGCACCAGTACCAGAAGGCCAGTCTGTAGAGCCCCAGTTTACAGCCCAGTCGTCGTTTTCACGGAATTTTACCTCATCAGCAGTAAGCGTGATTTCGAGATTATACACCCAAGGAATAGAATCATACTGTACCATATCCACATCTTCGTCGAAGTTGCCGATTGGCGTACCTGTACCGATGATACCTACAGAGCCATAGCTTGGACCGGTATAAGTGAAGGTATACTCACCAGTAGCAGTATTTAGGCTAATATCATAAACACCACCTGCTGTTACAATATCAGGACCATCCTGAGTACCCGTGCCGGTAGGGAAGGTTTCACCACCCCAGTTTACAGCCCAGTCATTATTTGTACGAAACTTACTTGCACCTGTTGTCAATTCAAGGGAAATCGTCCAGATGTCAGGGTTATTTTCATCCTGAGTCATTTCGGTATCCGCATCCCAGCCACCTGGTGTAGCAGAACCAATGATACCAACAGAGTTAATTTGTGCTTGTGCGCTAACTGTCGCAATCAAAGCAAATACGATAAGATAGAGTAATTGTCTTAACATAATGATAGTTTTATTAAAAAGTTGAATCGTTATAAAATCGGATGAGCACCTTCTAAAAGAAAGGCTCATCCGAAAAAATTATTTCTAGTTCTTTGTCAGTGTATATGAATAATCCGCAGCGTTCAGGATCAAATCGATCGTATAATTACCTGCTGATTCGATAGGAATATCAGCTCCTTCTTGTTCGAGGGTACCATTGGTGAAATCATCGCCATAGTTTAAGTCCCATGCATCATTCGCACGGAATTTAATATTACCGACTTCCAAATCAAGGGTAACTGTAAGTACTTCGCGATCAGCATCCCATTCGAAGTCCGTGTCAGCATCCCAACCACCTGGTGTAGCATCACCAATAACTCCCCAATCTGTTTTCATATTGGAGTGGGTAAGTGCATTCAAATCTGCGGTAAGCAGATACATACCTGCACCTTCTTCGATGGTCATGTTGTTATCGACGCCACCAAGGTTAAGCGTTCCATCATTGCCATCATCACCCCAGTTGGTGTCCCAGCCAAGGTCTTTTGCAAATTTGTACATAGCCTCATCCATTGGGAAATAGATATAGCCTGAATAAATTTCGTTACCAGATCTAGAGTAAATTGCCTTACTTTCATCAGCCGGGTCCCATCCTTGGTAATCACCTGGAACGGTCAAGAAAGCATAGTCTACCTCAGCCGCAAATGGGTTAACGGTAATCATAATAGCCTCCGAACATAGTGTAGCAACCTCATCACTTACGCTTGCGCAAACGCGAATTTCCAATGCGTTTTCCACATTTGCAGGGTAGCCCTGTGCATTTAAGATGTTGTTCATCTGACCCACAGTAATATCATCCTGACTCAGTTCAATTCCAGAACCTAGCGTTGTTGGATTTTCAAAATTGTTACCTGCTACATCGAATTCAAGCGTGTAGGTAACAGCTGCCTGATACCCAAAGTCCGCCTCTGTCCATTCAAAAGCAGAGAGCTGGTTGTCTATGTCACCTTCTACAAGCACAAAGCTTGCCCCAGCACTTGGCGTTACCAGTGTAGGTGGTGTATTAGGATTAACGGTTGGATCAAAAGTTTTTTCCTCGCAGGCAAAAAAGCTGAGTGCCATTGCCAATACCAGGATTATATTCTTGTTTAACATCATTTTTGTTTTTGCCTTTTCTTAATTAATTATAGCCGTCATTCTGATCCAGATTTGGATTCGCTCCAATATCTGCAGCCGGAATAGGGTAGATGTCATAAACTTCGTCTACCTGAATTCCTTCTGGAACACCACCTTTCCAAGGCCATAGGTAAGTTCCGTTGGTGAACTGACCAAATCTAACCAAATCCTGACGACGGTGTGCTTCCCAGTACAATTCGCGCGCACGTTCATCCAAAATGAATTCAAGTGTCAAACCAGACGACTGAATGTTTCCGGAGTTATCGCCATAAGCACGTGTCAAAATTTCATTGACCAAGTCAACTGCTGTATTGATATCTCCACCTCCACCGCGTAGGTGTGCTTCTGCATACATCAGGTACGCATCTGCCAAACGGAACATTGGGAAATCAATATCAACGTGGTTCATGTCAGAACCATTGACACCATCGCTTGTGATATTTTTGTACTTCTGAGCAGCATACCCTTCTGTAAATAAGGAGATATCTGTAATTTCAAGATTCTGGCCATCTGTATAGAAATTAGCTCTTTTGTCAGAGCTTTTCAGTTCCAAAGAGTAGGTGTAATCAGGACGAGCAGTGAAGAATTTTACGCGGTAGTTACCACCATTAGCAATCATAATGTTGGTACCTTCTTTTTCAAGGATAGCGTCCGCACCATCGTCTCCGTAGTTCAAATCCCAAGCATCATTTGCGCGGAATTTGATCTCACCAGCAGTAAGAATACCTTCCCAAACCCAAGCAGAGTCTTCTGGAACATAAGTCATATCTATATCGGCATCCCAACCATTTTCGGTAGCATCACCAATAATACCAAACTCAACTCTTTCAAGTGTGTAAGTTAGGTTGGCCAAATCAACGACCAAGTGGTAAACACCCGGATCAGCTACTACGATATTATCGCCATTTGAATCAAGGGTGCCATCTGCGTCGTCGTCACCATAGTTAACGGCAAAAGAGCGTTGTTCAGTTATTTTAAACTGCGTTCCTGGTTCTTCGAAGTACAAGAATCCTTCGTACACTTCATCATCCTGATCGGCAGAAATAGCTGGTGCATTATTTGGGTTCCAACCCACAAATGAACCTGGTACAAATACTTGTGGATGGTCTTCGCCACTATTAGGCAAAACGATGAATCCACCACCTTCTTCACTAGCTACCGCTGGGAATTTGTTTACCAAGGCGCTGGTCACACGAGTACCACCCCAACCATCAGCTACACCGAAGTCTTCTACTGCGTTCATGGTACCACCAATTCCGGCACGAGTCATGAAAGTTGTACCACCCCATGTTTTTGTATTGACGCCATCATAAGGTATAGCAAAAATCAACTCGTTTGATTTGTGGTTATCCGCCATGAATAATTCTCCGTATTCTTCATCCAATACATAACCAGCATTGATGATTCTTTCACATTCTGCTAAGCATTCTGCATAGCGAGCCGTACCTGTATATACCTCAGCATTGAGATATAATTTTGCCAAAAGCATCCAAGCTGCACCTTGATCTGCACGACCATACTCTGCTGTTCGAGCAGCAGGCAACTGAGGTGTGATTTCTTTTAGCTCATTTTCTAGCCACTCAAATAGGTCTGGTGCCATGATTTGTTCTGGGAAAAATGCACCTACCTTATCTTCTTCCGTTACAAAAGGTACATTGCGGAAGTGATCAAGGGCATGGTAATAGCTCAATGCACGCAGGAAGCGTGCTTCTACACGAAACTGCTGAATATCAGCTCTCAACGCTTCTTCAACGCCTCTTTCATCTAGCTTTTCATCTGTCGTTTCACGCAAAAATTCATTGCAGATAGAAATCTGATAAAAAACACGGCTATAAAAAGCATAAATAAACGGATCATTCGCATCCCAGTCTTGCTGGTGGAAATCCTGAATGGTCTGGTCATTCCACGCAATTACAGCTTCATCTGTACAAAGCTCTTGGTGATACCAGAGTCCTCTTAAATATTGACCAAAACCTTCGTCAATACCTTCAATGTCTGCCTGTCCGGCAGGACCTTGCTGCCCAGAGACAGCCAAGCCGGCATATAATTTAGCCAATACCTGACGGTAAGCAGCTGGATCGTCGTAAACAGTAGCGGCAGTAATCGAATCTGGATCCAAGGGTACGGTATCCAGATCGTTAAAACAGGCGGTAAAACTAAACGCCATTACTGCCAAAATAATTAATGATCGGAAATAGAATTTCAACTTCATTTTATTTTGAATTTGATCTTTTCAATTAGAAACTAGCATTTACTCCAAAAACAAAATTTCTTGATCTTGGATAAATATTATTGTCAATTCC
>JALEHC010000356.1 GCA_022763215.1 Saprospiraceae bacterium | reverse complement strand
TATATTTGCCAAACTCGTCCGCCGAATGGCGTGAAGGTGAAAGATTATACCTAACAGGCTATTGTAAAAGCAATTACCTTTCCTCTGCCTTCTTGTTTCTCTACCCAAATATTTCCTTTGTGTTGCAATATAATTTTACGACATACCGCCATACCTATTCCCTCTCCCGGAAATTGACCCGATTGTCTGCCTGATCCAGGCTCTATCAAGTGAGTCGGAAAAGAATCCGGCAGGCCATGCAATTGCTCGAAAATATAAAACAAAAAAGTATGCTCTTGTTTCTTCACTTCCGTTACAATGACCGCATCGGTTTCTGAAAAATTGAGAATAATGGTTTCTAGTAAGTGTAAAAATAACGGACGCATGGTATTTTTTGCCGCCATCACAGTAGGTAGTGAAGCACTCTTCAAGCTTACCTTTCGAGTTTGTAACTCTTTGCGAAGGTCATATCGCACATGTTCCAGTATATTATTAAGGTCGGTAGGTACTAAGTTTTGTTCGCCTCGGCCTATTCGCGAATATTCTAACAAGGCTTCAATAATGCCATTCATTTGTAATGCTCCGGTCATGAGGTACTCTAAAAAGGTATTCCCATCGTCATCTAGCTCAGCCGTATAGCGCTTTTGAATAATTTCGGCATAAGAAACAATCGTTCGCAGGGGTGTTTGCAAATCATGTGATGCGATATATGAAAAGTGCTCCAATTCGCGCAAACTTTGTGCTAATTCCTCGGACTGTTTTTCTACTATTTTATTCTGCTCACTGAGCAACCGATTACTTTCCTCTAATAGTTTTTGATGCTTTTGAAGATCCGTAATGGTTTGGTTCAACAATTTTATGCCAATAGCTTTGTCTTTATGCATTCGCTCCAGCATAAAAGCCATACGGCTGTGTTCTTTTTTCGCTTTCGCTAAATCCGCTTTCAGTGCTTCAGTTGATTCATCCGATGGCAATTCATCCAGCTTCTGCTGCATTTGCTTTAGCAAAGTTGCTAACTTTTCAGACTGTATAAAGTGATTAGCCATGGCTGCAGTCTGTGAAGGTTACCAATGTGCAGGTTTCATTGTGGAAGTCACAGGTGGCGCCTTTGGTCGCACCAATTTCCCCGTAGGAGAAAAAGCCCGCCATAGGTTTGTTCCAGTATTGGTGTATGCCTTTGATTTCGTCTTCCATCAACGGCCCCAAAGCACCTAGTCTTCCAATACATGAAAAGAGAATCATCGCATCTACCGCTTTTACTTCTGCTTTGAAATGGCCAAATTCCTGCACCGTTTGGTCAATGACTTCAAAGCCAGGTGAAATCGAAAAACGGAACCGATCTCCTTCTTTGACACCGCCTGCTAATACTAATGACTTGTCCTCTTCTACACCAAATAACGGAGAACGCAATACATAAGAACCGTCAGGGCGTAATATTTGAAGAGGATATTGGGCACTGACATTCTTGACGCCATCAAGGCCCTTGTCAGCATCATCAAAGGAGCCAAAATATTTTAAAAAAACGTTCAAAGCGGGTTCGCCGTCTATTTCGTAGAGCACATTATCTGTTGCTTTTGTTACTTGGTGTAGTACACCTATGGCCTCCCAGCCACTGGTCGCAAATCCAGATAAGCGGACTTGGGTATTATCGAGTATTAGCATCATCAAGCCATCAGAATAACAAGCTTGATTTGAGAATACAAAGGTTTCTTTTAATGCCAGATTATCACCAGCCAGGCCACCATAAAGTTGTACTTGGTCACCTAGCTTCTCCTTCATGCCATTCACTATTTCATCGGCATTAGCTCCAACGCCCTGTGCCAACAACAATACAGACTGATCTGCAAAGGTGTTTTTTATTTTTTGACCAGCAGCCTGCGCCATTTCATAAGTACTTTTTTCTTGTCGGGCTTGCCCGACTATTTGGAAGCTGCCTTTCGGCAAATCAAGTAAAAGACAGGTCATCTGATGTTCTACATAATAATCATCATGAATTTCACCAGAAGAGGTGCATCCAAAAAGTGCTATTTCGGTATCCGTGAAAATATTCCTGATTTTCTCAATGGAAAAGTCGATGGAACAAAATAATATTCCAATATTCAAGGAAGGGTTTTTGTGCTTCGCCTTAGCAAGCGAAGTTTGCAGCTCAGCAAGGCTGGCGGCTCTTATAGATGTGGCATTCATTGTTAAACCTGCAATTTTCTCTGTATAAACGGTATCTTAATACGTTAAAAGTAAGCATTTTACAGATAAAAATCATTTTGTAACTACTTGTCTCTACTTCCTATCAGAAAAATATTTCAAACGAAGAAGAAAATGCTTTTGAAAACCAAAGGCTAAATTAGCGCAAGAAGTAGGCTACAGAATTTTCTTTTGAAGGATTTGAATACTCTGTAACCTAAGTTAATTGCTTCAAAAGGCTAAGGAATTTAGGTTACAGAGTATTGAACTCCAAAAAGATAATTTTAAGTTTCCTTCCTTTCATTTTTAAGCCTAATCAAGTTGCTGACGAATTCTGAATTTTTCTTCCAGTTCTGTCATCGGGTACCTTGCTTTAAGCTGATACTCCAAGTGACTGCCTTCAGCTAGTTGTTTTTTGTAGTACACAAGACCAAGTCCTTCTGCATATATTTCGCTTCCGCTAAATTCAGGCTCAATGCCTCCGGCAACGGTGTCGTCATACTCCACTAATTCCCGCACCTCGAATTCCACGGCATCATAGGTCTGCCCCTCAAAAGTAAAGGTCGTATCATTTAAATAGCGACGATTTTTGATAATAGTAGCAGATTGTGTTTCGGACAATGGAAATTTGACTTTGTATAAAAATATGCCGCCTTCCTTTTTTACCTCAAAAGGAAATACGGTTCCTGAAATAATCTCCCCATCAATTTTTACAGATTGTTCAAGGCTGCTGTCTGGTTGGTATAGCTTAATGTCTTCCAATAACATGCCGTTCTTGACCAGTTCTTCACGCACAAATTGCAAAGGCTCTAATTGGTACTCATAATAAGTACCGGTTAGAAAGATACCTTCGTCCTCTATAAAAGAACGATAATACCAATAAATTGGGGTAATCGAGTCATTTC
>JALEHC010000355.1 GCA_022763215.1 Saprospiraceae bacterium | reverse complement strand
TAATCGCTATTGCATTTACCGCAAGGTAGCAATTGGCTAGATGTGTAAGTTTTTTATATTTGCAACAATTTTAAAAATCGCTGGTTAAGCGTTTAGTTTTTTAGAGTTATATACTCAAATCTCATTTGGGGTGCCTAAATTTTGACGAAAGTCAAAACTGGCTGAGATCATACCCATTGAACCTGCTCGGGTAATGCCGAGAAGGGACTGGTAACCTTCAATGGTGTAATTACTGGTTCTTTTTAGTTTCGGATGTTGGCCTTTGTGCTGCATGCGATTACTGTGTCTGCCTGTTAAATAGGTAGAAAGGAACTTGCTGAAGGTAAAGCTATTCAAACCCCTTGAATAGCAATTGACTCATTTTCAATTATTTATTATGCGATTTTTTACATTGTTGACAATCGGACTGATGCTGCTGTTGCTAAATCAGCCGCTTATGGCGCAAACAACAGTACGCGGAACGATTACTGATTTGGCAGGCCAACCGCTTCAAGGCGCCAATGTGATTATTACAACTATTCGGAAAGGCGCTACTGCTGATGAGCAGGGACGTTATGAAATCACAAGTATCCCGCCTGGTGTTTACCTGATTACTGGCTCTTTTATTGGTTATGAATCCGTAAAACGTAAAATTGTAATCAAAGAAGGCGTCGAAAGATTGATGGTCAATATTCAGATGGAGGAACAAGCTTTCGACTTGGAGGCACTGACCGTTTCTGCAACCCGAGCAGAAGAGAAAACCCCAATTACTTACACTAATTTGGATGGTGAGCAGATTGAAGAAACCAATCTGGGCCAAGATGTACCATTTTTGCTGAAATGGATGCCATCTACCGTAGTAACTTCTGATGCCGGTACTGGTGTGGGATACACAGGCTTGTGGATACGTGGAAGTGACCCTAGTCGGATAAATGTAACCATCAATGGTATTCCGTTGAATGATGCGGAGTCGCAAGGTGTGTTTTGGGTTGATTTGCCTGACTTTTTAAGTTCTACTCAGGATATACAGGTGCAGCGCGGGGTAGGAACTTCTACCAACGGTGCAGGTGCTTTTGGTGCTTCTTTGAATTTGAGTACAGCTAAGATTCAGCAAGAACCTTATGCTGAAATTGGTGGAACGATTGGCTCATTCAATACCCAAAAAGCCAATATTCGTTTTGGTACGGGTATTATCAATGATCGGTTTACGGTTGAAGGGCGGTTGTCACGCATTACTTCTGATGGATATATTGACCGGGCTCGTGCTGATTTGGAGTCGTTTTATCTGTCGGGGGCTTATGTAGGAGACAATAGCTTGTTGAGAATCAATGTGTTTTCGGGGCATGAGATCACCTACCAAGCGTGGAATGGAGTGCCAAGGTCAATGTTGGATGATCGATCCACCCGAACATTTAACCCAAGTGGCACCGAAAAGGAAGGCGAACCTTATGACAATGAAGTCGACAATTACCGTCAAACACACTACCAGGTACTGTATGACAACCAACTTACTAACAACTGGAAACTCAATATGGCACTGCATTACACCAAAGGGAAAGGTTTCTTTGAGTTGTATCAGGGAGGTGCCGACCTAGCTACTTATGGCATCATCGATACGTTAAGCGATGGTACTTCAGATTTGATAGAGAGACGTTGGCTCGATAATGATTTTTATGGAACTACCTACTCTTTGAAATATGCCAGTAACAACAAAAGACTGCGAGCAACACTAGGTGGTGCCTACAACATTTATGAAGGCGGGCATTTTGGCGAAGTAATCTGGGCAAGATTTGCTGGAAACAGCGAAATCAGAGACCGTTATTACGAAAATGATGCTCGAAAAACAGACTTCAATATTTTTGGACAATTGAATTACGAATTGACCTATGGCTTGAATGCATATATTGACTTGCAATACAGAAGTATCGGGTATGATTTTCTCGGCTTTAATAATGAGCTGGAAAATGTAGCGCAAAGTGTTGCGCTAAACTTTTTCAATCCAAAGGCGGGTTTGTTTTTTGCACTGAATGATCAGTCAGAAATATATGCCTCTTTTAGTGTAGGGCATCGAGAACCTAATCGCAATGATTATACCAATTCAACTCCGAGCAGTCGTCCGGAAGCAGAGCAACTGCTCAATACAGAAGTCGGCTATCGCCACACTTGGGACAAAGCGGCTTTTGGTGCAAATGTTTACCACATGTACTACAACGACCAGCTGGCACTGACCGGGCAAGTCAATGATGTGGGGCAGTATACGCGTGTGAATATTGACAAGAGTTATCGACTTGGTCTGGAATTAGTAGGTGGATTCGAGCTATTCGAAAATTTCAGAGTGGATGCCAATGCAACTATTAGCCAGAATAAAGTGGAAGAATTTGTGGAGTTTGTCGATGTATATGATGAAAATTTTGGCTACCTGGGCCAAGAAACGATTACTTACACGGACACAGATTTGCCGTTTTCACCAAATCTGATAGGTGCGCTAGAGCTTGGGTATACCGCAATTGATACAGATGCACAAAAGTTAGGTCTTACTTTATCCACTAAGTATGTTGGCGAGCAATATATAGATTTGTCATCTGATGCGAACAATGTAATTGATGCCTATACTTTTACGGATTTCAGAATTAATTATAGCGTGAAAGTGAATCGCTTAGGAGAGATTGGATTGACATTTTTGGCTAGAAATGTATTTGATCAGTTGTACGAAACCAACGCTTTTTCTTATCGCTATGTGTTTGATGGAACAACTACTGTGGATCAGTGGTATTTCCCGCAAGCGGGCAGAAATTATATGCTAGGTGTGAATATTGCCTTTTAGAAACAACAAAAATGGGAAGCTCCAATGCGGAGACTTCCCATTTTTAATTTAGAAGTTATAGGTAAACCCAATTCGGAAATCAAATGGGTTTTGGAAGCTATTTTCTGGTACATTGAAATTGTAAAGAACTAAAATTTCATACCCGAAAGGACCGCCACCATTGCTATTGTAGCCAGCTCCGAAATAGTAGTTCTCACGGCCAATTCTGCCGCTTACCCACTCTGCGTCTTCTACGCCCTGGATAAAAGCCTGTTCGATGTATTCGACTTCCCCGTGTACAAAAAACTGTTGGAAAAATTTATAACGAGCAAAAATACCAAGACCATAAGAGGTCAGGTTTATGCCATCTGATAAACCAGGCGTGATTTCACCAGTATAATATTGGTATAAAATAGTAAAGCGTGGTCCGACAGATAATTCGTCAAAGATTTTATAGCCAACCATGGGGGTTAGTCCTAATGTAAATACACTTTCTCTGAAACCAAAGCGGTTAGTTCCACCCTGGAAATTCAGGATCAAGCTACCTCCATACCACAAGCGATGTTTAAAGCCACCACTTTCGTCAAAATATTCGTCGGTATCACTTTTCTTTTTTTTCACTTGAGCTTCTGCTTGCTGCGGCAAAAACATCAATACAGCTAGTGTCAAAATACAAATCGATAAGATCTTTTTCATATGATTTTGGTTTTGGCAGTTCTTCGAACTGCAGTTTGGCGATCGATTGTTCCGCCTTTTATTTACTTATTTTCTTACAAAAATAATACATAATAAACAGATACGGCGAGCCTTGGTTAGCAAATGGCTGTTAAATAAATGTTTTTGCGGGTGCAAAACAACAGATTGGGGCAAAGAAAAAGCTCCTGCCAAAGCAGGAGCTACCAATTTTTTGTAATCATCTTCCTAATGAATTACATCGCTATAACACAAAATTTTCTTCAGGTGTACTAAATAATGTAAAAGGAATTTCTCTGTTTATGGTTAAATGCTATTGAATAGGCATAGCATTAGGTCATGCGTAAAGTTACGAAGCAAGGGATGGCTTCCAAATACGACAATTGTCGTATTTTAGATGTTCTAAATCCAACCAGAGCGTATCGCAATGGCCACTGCTTCGGTGGTATTGCTGGCCTTCAGCTTTCCGCGAATATTATTCATGTGCGTTCGAACTGTATGAAAAGAAAGATTCAGCAACTCCGCTGCCTCATCTTGTGATTTTCCTTCTGCCAGGTGCCCCAATATTTCGCATTCTCGCGAGCTAAGAAGTAGTTCGCTCGGTCCTGTATCCAGCAAAAAGGTCTTGGTCGGGTCTACCCCAATGTATGAACGGTTCTGATTAATATCGATAAAAGAAACAAGCCTAGATGGCGTAGGAGAGAGGTGGGTAATATCCGTATGCACTCCAAAGACCGTAATAATGCTATTCTGATCATCTAGCCTAAGTGCGATAGCTTGATGCTGGAAAACGCCGTACGTACCATCCGTCCGCTTGATGCGAAATACATAACTGACCTTATAATTAGGGATGTGTTTAGGATTGATAAATTCAAACAAAAATTTTGCGGCCAGCTCTTCGGACTTTAGTACATGTTCTGCATCATCTGGGTGCGTTAATTCATAAAATTTTGGAATACTCACTTCTTCAGGTGCTATACCGTGGAGGAGTTGCACATTTTGATGAATGTGGTCAAATTTTTGCTCTGCAAAGTTGAAAATATAATAGTAGAAAGGCCCCGGACAAAATATCTTACCAACTAAGTTAAAAAGATACTTATCATCAAATTGTTGTTTTGTCTTCTGGAAAGACCGCACTGGTCGGCTCGACCATAATTCCTGAATTTTGGTCAGGGTTTTGTCTGTTTTCTTCATGGTTTTGGTGTTGATCTTGCAGCATATAGCAGTAGGCTATATTTTTTCTACCCCTAAAATACCAAATTTTCAATTTATTCAAATAGCATTTTTGAAGAGCCGCTTTCGTTGCATTTTTGAGCCAAATCTTTTCTTTTATTCCATTTATTGCATGTTTTTTGAATAAGCTTATTCCTATCAAATCTTTATTTGAAAAGGAAAAGCATAGGTTTTTTAATTGATGAAATAAATAAATTATGTAATCGATTGCAACATTTTCTCAACTATCTTCAATCCAAAGAAAACTGTAATAACGAAAAAGCCTTAGTAGCCTGTATTGTTAATTACCCGACTATTTGGGCATCGCTTTGCTGAATTGAACCGAACCAAACAGAAAAAAATTAATTTTATGCATCAAAAAAATCCAACTACCGTAAACTCTTGAATAACACCCTCCCACAACCCCGATTCCGCAGAAAACATTTGAATACATTACATTACTAAAACACAATCCGCGGTGCCTTCAATAGGCAAAAACATGCACGACATGAAGCAACAATTTCTACTGGCTTTATTCATTTTCCTTACTTCGCTTTCGCTAAATGCTCAGGAACCTACTTTTTTCGGGCAAACCTTACACCAAGTGTCTTCGCCCACACTTCAAGAGCAGTTTCACAACTATCAGGTCTTTCAACTGGATGTCCAGCAGTTAGAGCAATACCTAAAGTATGGGCCTGAAGTCGGACGCCCGTTTCAATTACAAATTGGTGATGCCATTGACTGGTCACTCGAATTGATGGCAGACGATATCCGCTCAGAAGACTATTTTGTTTCTGTTCAGCAAGAGCGTGGCTTACGCCAAAAACCAAAAGGCGATAATATTACCTACAGCGGCCATTTGCTGGCTCCTGAACAAGGACGTGTACGACTGACTGTGCATGCTGATTTTTTATACGGCCGTATCAAAACTGCCAATGCTGATTGGTATATCGAACCGCTTGACCGATTTCACGAAAGTGCAACTCCAAATACTTATTTGATTTATCAAGCAACTGATGTAAAACACAACAAAAAACACCGTTGTGCAGCAGATGATATCGATCAAATAGCGGAACCAGAAACAGCAAATCATGCTGCATTGGCCGTTGGACTTTGCTACACAGTGGATATTGCACTAGCCGCAGATTTTGATATGTTTAGCCAGTTTGGAAATACAGTGGATACCGAAAATTATATGCTAGGCATACTGAATAATGTTCAAACGGATTACGACGATGCTTTTGCAGATGAATTGAGCTATGAAGTCGTGACGGTATTTATAGCCGACTGCCCAGGTTGTGACCCTTGGACGAATTCCAACGATGCCGGTTCCGTCTTAGTGAGTTTCCGTGATTGGGGAAATACTGGTGGCTTTGGGCCGGTAACCTACGATGTGGCTACGCTTTGGACTAACCGAAACTTTTCGGGTAGTACCCTCGGTGTAGCTTGGGTTGGTGGTCTTTGTACCAATTTGCGATACAATACTTGTCAGGACTTTACCAGCAACGCGAGTTTGCTGAGAGTTGTTCAATCACATGAATTAGGGCATAATTTCAATTCTCAACATGATAATTCGACCGGCTTTATCATGTCGCCAAGTGTAAACAACACCAATACTTGGTCAAATCAATCAATCAATACCATTAATTCTTTTGTCAGTAATTTTGCGGCTAATTCAGGCTGTCTGACGCCTTGTGTACCCGTTGGGCCACCAGTTGCAGGTTTATTTACACCCGTGACGAATGTTTGTCCGGGTAGTCTAGTTCCTTTTATCGATCAATCTCAAAATAACCCTTCTTCTTGGGATTGGCAATTTACCAATGGTGATCCGTCTACTTCCAATTTGCAGCATCCGTTAGTTCGGTATAATGACATCGGAACCTTTCCAGTGAGCCTAACCGTTGAAAATCCTTCAGGTATTGATTTTGCAGACGGAACAGTCACCGTGAGCGAAAATGGAACAAAGTATCTACTCTATGAGACTTTTGAAAATGGATTATTGTTATGGTCGGTTGATAATCCAGACAATTCAACGAGTTGGCAGGTAGCAACGGTCAGCTTTGCCAATTATGGAAATAAAACAGTCTTCATCGACAATTATAATTACAATAATGCTGGACAAAATGATTACTTGGTGTCTCCAGTTGTTGACCTAAGTCTGGAAAGCAACGTAATGCTCGAAATCGACTATGCTTATGTTCGATACAGCGAGAATAACAGCGATCAGATGGCCATCGAGGTATCTACTAATGGTGGACAATCTTATCCATTTGTGGTATTTTCCGGGCAGGAAAACGGAAGTGGCAACTTTGCTACTGCTCCTGATCAGACATTTCCTTTCAGCCCTGGAAGTGAAAATGACTGGTGTTATGGTGGTGGTTTTGGATCTGATTGCCTTAGCATCGATTTGTCTCAGTTTAGTGGTAATGCTAATTTTCGATTTAGAATACGCAATACAACAGACTTTGGTAATAATCTATATGTCGACAATATTCGCCTCAGCAGTAGTTGTGCCATTGATCAGCCACCCCTTGCTGATTTTTCCGCCGATGTCTTTGTCGGTTGTGTTCCTTTAGCCGTACAATTTTTAGATGAAACAGTTGGCCCGGTTACCGATCGGGCATGGACTTTTGAGGGTGGAAGCCCTGCCAATTCCTCGGAAAAAGATCCATTCGTAGTATATGATAATGCAGGTGTATTTGATGTGAGTCTTCAAGTTGGCAATCCGGCTGGGTTTTCACTCGAAACAAAAGAGGATTTTGTTATCGCCTTGGGTGAACCGATCGTTGCTTTTACGACTATGACGAATGGGCTGGAAGTGAGTTTTGAGAATCAAACTACAGATGGTCTTGACTACGAATGGGAATTTGGAGATGGCAATACCAGTCAAGAAGAAAACCCGGTTCATACCTACGCTAGTCCTGGCACCTATACGGTCAGATTGAGTGCTACGAATGATTGTGGTACGGTCGTACTCGATCAGGAAATTGTGGTGGAAGCTAGTTTAGATGCTTCTTTTACTCAGGATGTTAGCAGCGGTTGTGTTCCTTTTATGGTACAGTTTACAGACACCTCTATTGGCGAAATCCAGACCTGGGAATGGACCTTTGAACAGGGGAATCCAGCTACTTCAACCAATCAAAATCCGATTGTAGAATATCAACAAGCAGGCGTTTTTGATGTACAACTCATTGTAAGTGATGGTAATCTTCAAGATACTTTTTATATGGCTGCGTTGATTACCGCCGATACCCTGCCCACTGCCGCATTTGATATCGACTACGATTTGGGCGAACCCATTGCTACCTTTACCAATGAGGCGATAGCGGCTGATAGCCTGTTCTGGGACTTTGGGGACGGCAGCACAAGCTTGGCCGAAAATCCACAACATACTTATAGTCAAGACGGGACGTATACCATTCAGCTAATTGCCAAAAATGATTGCGGAAGTGATACAACCGAGCAAGAACTGACGATCGTTAGTTTACCAAAAGGCAGCATCAATGCCGATACAACTGCTGGATGTTTACCTTTCAGCGTACAGTTTGATGCAAATAGCTCAAATGGAGCTACCTTTTTCTGGGAATTTGAAGGGGGTACCCCCAATACTTCCAACGAGGCTAATCCGAGCGTAACTTACAATCAAGCAGGCACTTTCGATGTCTACCTTACGGTAAATAATGCCGCAGGAACACTAACCGATACACTAACAGATTATATAACGGTACAGGATATTCCAACCGCAGCATTCAACATCGACTATATGTTGGGTGAGACATCTGCTGCTTTCGCAAATGAGTCCATCGGAGCAGAAAGTTATGCCTGGGATTTTGGAGATGGCAACACGAGCACCGACGAAAATCCAAGCCATGATTATGGCATGGATGGCACTTACACGGTACAGCTAATCGCAACAAATGCCTGCGGCAGTGATACGACCGAGC
>JALEHC010000354.1 GCA_022763215.1 Saprospiraceae bacterium | reverse complement strand
TTCATAATTCCGTCTAACTACTTAGGATTATTTCAAGGATTTGACCGGTGCTTTCAGCTTTGGAGCTTCTATCTTTTGCTGATCATAATAATCTGGCGGGAAGCCATTTAGCTGTCGCCAAACTTCATACCAAAGGGGCACATCATTGAGCAAGGCAATCCCTTTTGCACCACTACCTGGGCGCAAGGCTTCTGGCCAAGGTTTGATATCTTCATCTGGTGAAATCAAAATTCGATATTTTCCTTTACTATTGACATTATTATCGATGGCCACTACCGTACCCTGATAAGTACCATACGACAATTCAGGCCATCCTGAAAACACCAAAGCAGGCCAGCCATCAAACAAAAACCGAACTTTCTGCCCTATATCAACCAGTGGCAAATCCATAGGTTTAATATCCAATTCAACTGCCAATTCATAATCGGCCGGCATAATACTGACAATAGGATCACCCTCTTTCACTGTTTCCCCAATACCTGGCGTGAGCGCTTGTGTGATGTAAGCATCCTGAGGTGCAATGATGTAATAAAACTGGCTACGCTGTTCGTAATTCGTTCTTTGTATTTGTAGTTTATTCAAACTTGCCTCTGCATCATACTTAGCCGAAATCGTACTGAATTTGTCGGATTCGGCTTTTGCAATCTTTTGATTGTAGTTGTAAGCCACTGTACTCAGTTCGAGCTGGGCATTTTCCAGTTCATTTTGGTTTTCGCCCAATTTGTTCTCAATCGCAATCAGCTTTTGATTGACTTCCTGAAACTTCAGTTTTTTCTCTTCAAGGTCAGTTATCGCTTTGATGCCTCGGCCTTCAAGGTCTTGTGTACGTTCAAGGCGGGTTTGTGCGATCTGGTAATCAATTTTGGCTTGTGCGAGGGCAGCACTATCCGAAGCCATTTTGAATCGAATCTGGTTAATTTTATTTTTTAACTGCCTCCGCTTATATTCCAACTCACTTTTCATGGCTTCGACCTGATTTTCCAAAGCCACTACTTTGCGATCATAAGACTGTATCGAACCTTCTTTGGCCAATACCTGACCAGTGGTACGATTAACCAAGTCTGGATCAAAATAGTCTACCTTTATTTCAGACAAGTGAACAATTGTATCGCCTTTTTTTACCAAAGCACCTTCGCGCACATACCAATTTTCAATTCTACCTGCAATAGTTGAATGAATTGTTTGTGGCCTATGCTCCGGACTAAGCGTAGTTACGTTTCCATTAGACTGAATATTCTGCGTCCATGGCAAAAACATTGTAACAATAAACAAGCCCAATAGGCTGATCAGCCATCGTGACAATTGTAAATTACCACGGGCTACACCTGTTCGATCAAAGGAATTAAACTTAGAGATTTCCTGCTGTTGACGTATCGTATTTGGTGATATATTTAGCATAATCTTTTCCTCTTTTAGCGTTAAGCAACTTTACCCAATGACAAATCAGTTGATGGGAAGACCTTCCCGAAATGAGCACTTTTCCTGATTTCATCAAAAGTGCCGGAAGCTACAATTTGTCCATCTTGCATAATGATGACCCGATCGCAGCGTGCTGCCAGTTTTGGATCATCTGTTACTGCCAATAGTGTCCATGGCTCCGAATCAGACGTTAGGATATCGATATAGAAGCTACTCTCTTTGGCATCCAAGCCAGCAAAATTGGCTTCTATTGTTATCAAAGACGGGCGTGCAACGATACAGCGAGAGAGCAAAATTTTGGTTCGTACGTGACGCGGTATATTTTTGCCGCCAGGCAGCAACTTAGTTTTGTAGCCGTCTTTCAGTTTATAGATATACTTGTCCAGTCCGGTACAAGCAGCAACTTCTACCACCCGATCAATAGTGATTTCAGGATGTCCCAACGTGATATTCTCAACTACTGACCCTCTAAAAATCTCTTCTTCGGCAGAATAGTCCCCCATATTTTTACGCAAGTTTTCCAGCTTGAGGCTATTAAACGGCATATTATTATAGGTAAGACTTCCGGTAAAATCGACATGCAAGCCAGCCACCAGTTGTAGCAATGTAGACTTTCCAGCCCCACTATAACCCGCTATGGCTACCTTTTCGCCAGGGTCTAGCTTAAGCGAGAAGTTTTGCAAAGCAAAACGATTGGTATCCGGAAACTTGAAAGAAACATTATCCATCTGCAAAGCCATTCCTTTGCCCTGCTCTACAATTACTTCCAAACCATTATCATCTTCAAGCGGAAGATCAGTCACAAACCCTACCTTTTCAAGAGCAGTCAGAACATCATAAATGGTTTCCATACTCAAGATCAGTTTTTCTACAGAGTTGATCACCAAAATAATGATGATTTCCGCTGCGACAAACTGCCCGATATTGATTCGGTTTTCAATAACCAGATAACTACCCAAAAGCAACAAACTACCAGTAATGATTACCTTGAAAGCGACAATCCAACCATATTGTCCCAGCAATACCCGGAAATGGGATTTTCGCTCTTGCAAATAGTGACAAACCAGATCGTCTGTCTGCTGAAGAGACCGCTGGTTTGTACCTGCCAACTTGAATGTACTCATCGTTCGGGCTAATTCTTCGAGCCAGTAAGCAACTTCATATTTGTATTTCGATTCTTTCAAGCTTGTTCGCAAGCCT
>JALEHC010000353.1 GCA_022763215.1 Saprospiraceae bacterium | reverse complement strand
GGACAGCAGCAATTAGTAGGTATTGCCAGAGCTATCGTCGCTAACCCCACCTTGTTATTAGCCGACGAACCGACCGGAAACCTGCACTCTTCTCAAGGTGAAATAATCATGGATGTATTCAAAAAGTTACATCAGGAAGGAATGACCATTATACAAGTTACCCATAACGAAAAATACGCCCAGTACGGAACACGCATCATCGAATTAGAAGATGGATTTATTCGCAAAGAACAACAACTGCGCTCCATTTCCCAAAATCACTAAAGAAAAAAATCACCCGACCATGTTTCAAAATAACTTTAAAATCGCCTGGAGAAATCTCAAAAAAAACAAAATCTATGCCTTCGTTACCCTCATTGGCCTGGCAATCGGTATCGCAAGTGTCTTACTGATTTACCGAATGGTAGATTATGAATTAGGCTTTAACAAAGGCTTTGCTAACTATGACCGTATCGTACGAGTGGTTTCAGAAGAAATTACAGCAGAAGGCGAATTGAGCCACTCTACCTGCATTCCTATTCCGGCAATGGATGCCATCGAAACTCAAGTTGGACAATTTAAAACCGTTGCCAAAATCAGAGAAGTGTGGCCCAATATTACAGTTCCTGATCCGTCTGGCGGAGCACCACTCAAAAAGTTTACGACCCAGCGAGAAGAAACTGTCTTTTTTACAACCAGCAGTTTTTTCCAGATTTTTGACTTTAAGTGGTTGGCCGGCAATCCAGAAAATTCATTAGATACAGATGGCATCGTACTCACCAAATCTATGGCCGAAAAGTGTTTCGATCAATGGGAAAAGGCGATGGGACAAACGCTAATGGTTGATAATATCATTCCGGTAAAAGTTACAGGAGTATTGGATGAATTGCCAAAAGATTGTGATTTCAATTTCTCTTTTCTGATTGCTTATCAGGTTGTTAAGTCGCATGAAGAATACTTTTTTATGGGGCAAAGTTGGGGAAGTTGCAGCTCCAATGACCAATTGTATGCGCTCATGCATGAAGGTGCAGACATACAAGCGGCCAATGAGGCCCTTAAACCAATTGGGGCAGATGAATATGTCAATCGGGAAACCGGAAAAAGAGACCGCTTTCATCTTATTCAACCGCTAAGTGATTTGCATTTTAGTGAAAAATATCAACACTCCGGATCACACCGCATTAGTAAAGACCGATTAACTGTTTTGAGTGCGATTGGTGTATTCATCCTTATTTTGGCTTGTTTTAATTTTATCAATTTAACGACAGCACAAGCTTCGCTTCGCGCAAAAGAAGTAGGCGTGCGCAAAACACTGGGCGGTCGTAAAGAGCAGTTGATTGCCCAGTTTATGACAGAAACGGGTATGATCGTTCTGCTCGCCTCCGGGCTGGGCGTATTCTTGGCTTATTTGTGTTTGCCTTTGCTGCGGTTTGTTTCGGATGTACCAACAGACCTGGCGTTTATTACTGATTCCAAATTGTGGATTTTTCTACTGGTATTGACTTCTGTAATTACGCTGATTGCGGGCATTTATCCATCGCTGGTTTTAGCGCGTTTTGATCCGGCCGGAGCACTCAAAAACAATCTTCAAACAGGCCGTTTTAATGGTGCTGCACTGCGCCGTTCGCTTGTCGTTCTGCAATTTGTAATTGCACAAGCGCTTATTGTCGGAGCAATCATTACCATTTTGCAATTGGATTATATCCGTTCTCGCGAACTAGGTTTTAATGAAGATTTGATCTATATGTTTCGGATTTCTACCGATGAATCTTCCTTAGATCGTCAGCAGGCGCTCAAACAAACCCTCTTACAAATACCAGAAGTTAGCTCTGTAAGTTTTAGCTCTGATCAGCCCCTTTCGGGAAATACCTGGTCTTCGAATTTCCGTTTTGATACGCGTCCTGAAGATGAACGCTACCATATCAACTTGAAATTTACCGATAGTGATTATGCCAAGACGTATGACCTTAATCTCTTATCAGGTAGGTGGTTAAATCCTTCTGATACACTAAAAGAAGCCGTTGTAAATGCTAAATTATTGGATCGATTAGGTGGCTTACAAGCCGATGAAGTCCTTCACAAAAAAATAAGAATTGGTTCCGAAACTTATGTGAAAATTGTCGGTGTTGTAGAGAATTTTCATACCCATTCCTTGCACCGCGCTCACGAGCCACTGCTGATGAGTACACAGAAAACTTATTATTGGGAAGCTGGTGTCAAGATTAACAGCTCCGATGTTTCAAAAGCGACTCAATCTATCAAAAATGCTTTCGACAAGGTGATGCCCGAACAAGTTTTTGAAGGTGGTTTTCTGAATGAAAGCATTGCCAGCTTTTACGAAAATGATAACCGTCTTTCCGCTACCTGCAAAGGCTTTGGCTTCCTGGCTATTCTGATTTCATGTCTCGGTCTCTTCGGTTTGGCAGCTCATGCAACCACTCAGCGAGTCAAAGAGATCGGCATTCGTAAAGTATTGGGGGCTTCGGTTTCCAATATTATTGGGTTGCTATCGCGCGACTTTTTGAAACTGGTATTCATTGCACTGGTCGTTGCTTCGCCTTTTGCCTGGTATTTTATGGAGCAATGGCTGCAGGACTTCGTGTACCGCATCACTATTCCTTGGTGGACTTTTGTGTTGGCAGGCGGATTGGTACTGCTGGTTGCTTTCTTGACCGTTGGCTTGCAGAGCATGAAAGCAGCTTTGAGTAATCCTGTAAAATCTTTGCGTTCAGAATAGCTTTTTATTGCGCTCACTTTCGTGAAATATTAATCACCCGACAAAACCAAGCAGATGTTAACCAATTTTTTGAAAGTTGCTTTTCGCAATTTATGGCGTAATAAAATTCAATCTCTGATTCTGATTGGTGGTCTTACCGCTGGTATGACCACTTGTATTTTATTGTTGCAGTATATCAGTTTCGAATTGAGCTTTGATCAGTTTCACAGCCAGAAAGACCGCATATTCAGGGTGGTCAATGAGCGTTTCCAACAAGGGAAATCGGTGCAGAAAGGAACGATTACATACCCGACAATTGGCCCAACGCTGAAAGAAGAATACCCAGAAGTAAAAGCTTATACCCGATTGGCATACAGCAATGACTTGCTCATGAATTTTGGGGACAAAATTGAACCAGTTAGTCCAGGCATTTATGCCGATCAATATTTTTTCTCAGTGTTTGATTTTGATCTATTGGCAAGTGAAGCAAATGTCATTTTAGAAGAACCCAACCAAATTGTACTTACCAAATCACTGGCAGATCGATATTTTC
>JALEHC010000352.1 GCA_022763215.1 Saprospiraceae bacterium | reverse complement strand
GTATAGTCGAATTATGGATTTCCATGATTTTTTTGGCTATAGCCAAACCCAAACCAGTACCCTGTTTATACTGTTTGCCTTTTTCGGTTTGGCGGTACCGCTCAAAGATGTGTTGCTGTTCGTGTTCTGGGATGCCTGGGCCGTCATCAATTACACGCACCATGATATGCTGGTCTTGTTCTTCCAGCTTTAGCTGAATGCCGCCGCCATCTGGCGTAAATTTTAAGGCATTATCCATTAGGTTTTGGATGACGCGTTCGACCAGTGCAAGGTCAGCAAAAACCATCGGAAGTTTATGAGGTATATTGAGCTGTAGCTCAATATTTTTCTGTTCTGCGAGGATTTGATATTTCTGAAAGACATCCTGTGCCAGTTCACCGATAAAAAATGGTTCTTTTTGAGGTTCTACCTGATTGGCTTCCAGTTTGGAGTATTCGAATAGTTGTTGTACCAGTTTTGATAGGCGATTACTACTGCTCAAGATAATTTCCAGGTATTTTTTACGGTCTTTGGTGCTGAGTTGCTCGTCTTTCATGAGCAAGGTCTCCGCATAACCCTGTTGAATGGCTAGTGGTGTACGCAGATCATGTGAGACATTTGCGATAAGCTCCCGACGAAGGGTTTCGACAGATTTTATGTTTTCAATATTAGCTAAGATTTGGTCGGCCATTTCGTTAAAAGCATCGGCTAATACCCCTAAATCTCCTCGGTCTTCTGGAGCGACTCTTGCATGGAGGTCGCCTTCTTTAAAACGCTGTACGGTGTAGACTAACCGACGAAGATTACGGGTGAGAAACCAAATAGCGAGCAAACCAATAATCAAGGCGCCCAACAAGGTGAATAGAAAGATTTGGCTGCTCAGGCGAAGTACATGAGATTCATATAGAGAAGATGTAACTGCAGCTTGTTCTTCACTAGCCAAAATGATATACACATAACCCAATAATCGGTCATTTTCAGTAATGGGGGCAGCCGAAAAAACTTTCATTCCTTCAGGATTACGTGGATCATCGCCTTCGATGATTGCGGTTTCATCCTTAGTCATGAAGGCTTCAATCGGAGCTAGGTTTACCTTTTTGCGTTTGATTTTTTTGTAGGGTGCAACATAGGTGATGATATTACCTAGGGTGTCGAGCAAATAGACTTCTACATTAGGATTAATGACCATCATGGAGTGCATAATATCCTGAATGGCCGTTGTGTCTACTTCTCCGTTGACAAACGGTTTGACCTCCGTCACGGTATGATCAGCGATGGAGCCATACAAGCGCTGATTGACTTCCTTGAAGTAGGCTTGTTCTGCATAAGTGGTAATGCCAAGATAACCCAGACCAAGTGCTCCGAGAATGAGCAGCAAAGCCATGGATATTTTGAAATAGAGCCGATTGGTGAAATGAATTTTAGTCATTATTGCTAGTTAAGTGTAGTCATTACGGCAGCACCTAAGGTAACATTCTATACAAAAAGACTTCCCCGTCCGTCTTAGACGGACAGGGAAAGAATGTACAGACTGCATAATGACTTTATCTTTAGAGTAAATCTTCGTTAAAGCGATAGCCGACGCCCCAGGTAGTTAGGATGTATTTCGGGCTGGAAATATCCGGCTCGATTTTGGAGCGGAGTCGGTTGATGTGGGAGTTCACTGTATGTTCATATCCATCAAAATCATATCCCCAGATCAGATTCAAAATTTTGCTTCGATCATAACTTTTGCCAGGATTAGACGCCAGTAATGAAAGCAACTCAAACTCTTTTGGTGATAAATCAATTCTCTTTTGATCAATACTTACTTTTCGTTTATCCAAATCGATTTCCAAAGCACCATAATGCATCAGTTGTTGTGAATGAGCATTTCCTGCGCGAAAGCCTGAATTGTCAGAAGTTGCGTGCATACGTGTTCTTCGGAACAAGGCTTTGACTCTTGCAATAAACTCGCGAACACTAAACGGCTTGGTCATATAATCATCTGCACCCAGCTCAAGCCCCAGCACTTTGTCAATCTCTTCCGACCGAGCAGTAAGCATGAGGACGGGCGTTTGCAACTGTTTTTGCCGAATTTGTCGACAGACCTCCATGCCATCTAGTTTGGGCAGCATAAGATCGAGTATGACCAGGTCAAAATTTTGCGAAAGCGCCAAACGCAAGCCCTCCTCGCCATCTGTGGCCGTAACTAGTTGGCAGTCCAGATCTTTCAAGTGTATTTCGAGCAGTGCAATGATGTCGCGATCATCTTCAACAACGAGCACCTTTTTCATAAGCGATTTGGATTTGTAGGAAAAGGCTAAAAATTCGCGCCTTTTTCTGGTTTCAAAATTAAGGCTGAAGTATCACAAAAGTATCACAAAGGCATATTGTTTACATCACAACAAATTTAGCGTAAGCGAGCTAAACCTTAAAACTATGCAGATCAGAAGGGGATAAGTGTCCGTACTCGGACGCTTGGGAAGGGTAAGTTGAGTGAAAATGTTAAGTAGCGTATGTATAAGCAGTTGATTGGTAGTTGTTTGTGTGTTTGTGTCTGTTTTGTGATCGGACTGTTAGAAAGCTGTGATTATTGGAGGCCTGTGGCCGGGTAGCTTTGTAGGGACAAAAAATCAGAACATACACACAAATAATTCAAGTTGATCATGAAAAAATTATTATTCAAACCTGTCCTATTATTATTAGCTCTTTCTGTCTTTGTATTTTCTTGTGATTCGGATGATGACAGCCCGACACCATCAAATGAAGAAGTGACTTTCGAAGTAAGTATTGAGAATGTCTTTTCTGCAAAAGAATTTTTCCAGAGTGGTACGACCAGCTTTCTCGCACCTGGTGAATCAGAAGAAGTGAGCTTCCATGCCGGAATTAATCACCGCTTGTCGTTAGCGACTATGTTTGTACAGTCGAATGACTTGTTTTATGCACCTGCCGAGCGTGGTATTGCTCTTTATGATGCACAAGGCAATGCCGTGACAGGTGATATCACGGCTGAAATTGACCTTTGGGATGCTGGAACGGAAGTGAACGAAGAACCAGGGCAAGGACCAAATCAGGCACCCCGCCAAAGCGGCCCGGATACCGGAATGGATGAAAATGGAACCATTCAATTGATTTCGAATGTCGGTGATGGATATACGTACCCGTCAGATGAGAGTGTGATTCGTTTGACGCTCAGTCATGATGGAGGAACTCAGTTTACCTTGTTGATTGAAAACATCTCTGATAGCAGTACGTTGCCTTCTCCTTTGGCTCCTGGTATTTGGGCAGTACATACAGATGCTGCACAACTATTTACAGAAGGAGGAGCTGCTTCTGAAGGATTGGAAGATATAGCAGAAGATGGAAATAATGAGGTTTCAGCAGAAATGGCTGTTGCCAATACTGGCTTAGTTTCGCCTTTTGCACCCGGGGTATGGGCGGTACATGCCGAAAATCTGGCACCGGTTTTTACCAATGGAGCCGCGGATACCGGTGATGGTCTGGAAGCCCTTGCGGAAGATGGCGATCCGGCGGCTCTGAACGATGCACTCGGAAAATTGGATTTAGAAAGTAATGGCGTATTCAACACACCTACAGGCGCAAGCGCAGCGGGGCCATTGATGCCAGGAAATAGCTACAACTTTGAGATAACGGCTCGCCCGGGCGATCATCTGAGTTTGGCAACGATGTTGGTGGAAACAAACGATTTATTTTTTGCCTTTGGCGAAAATGGTATCGCGCTGTTTAATGGAAATATGCCAATAGACGGAGACTTTACGAATGCATTATTGCTCTGGGATGGCGGTACAGAAGTAAATGAATATCCTGGAGCTGGTATTTATCAACCGATTCGTGGAGGCGGCAATTCGGGGCCTTCTGAAAGTAATCCAATCGTTGTCGTTAATGATGGATTTTCATATCCGGCTAACAATGATATGATTCGCTTGACAATTCGACCAAAGAATTAATCAAGAGAAGAAAATTGTTCAATAAAAGTGCCTGATTCCATTATGGGGAGTCGGGCATTTTTCTTTTCAAAGCAAATGATAGTACTTCCAATATAAAAAGGCCCAAATCTCACCAAAAAGTTCGCAATTTCATTTCAGGACGATCAGGATGATGATTCACAACATCTTTGTGTCATCATTAATCAAACAGAAAAACTAACATCATGAAAAATTTACTGATCATCGTTTTGGTATTTTGCGCTCAGCTCACTTTTGCACAAAATGGCCTACAAATAAGTGAAGAAAACAGTCCCGCTCATAAGTACAGAATTAGTATACCGGCGATCATTTTACCTCAATTGGCTACCAAATCTTGGGACGATAGAAAAAATACCCAGCACATTGAACTTCATGTGAAACGCATTTTAGATGATAAGAACATCATCGGGTTAAAGTTTGCTACCTGGCGATTATTTCAACCTATGGGTATCACTTGGTGGGATGGGCTCACCGATAAGCTGAAGTCTGAAACTGAGTTCTATCCCGGACATGTACGAGAAACTGGATTAGGAATAACCTATCAACGTATGTTGTGGAAAGGATTGTTCGCTACGGTTGAAGTTTTACCACAGTTCAAGACTTACTTGGATGAGGATAATAATAAAGTAGGCAATGGCTTTAAGCTTTATAATTCTTATCACTTGGGGTATCATTTTGCTTTTGGTAAGGGAAAGCGCTTTTTCGTAGAGCCACAAGTTCATTGCCAACACTGGATGTTTGATACCGATACACCGGAAGCGTTTAAAGGGCTGGATGATAAATGGCGAAACTACTTCCTCTTTGAACCCAATCTTTACTTTGGGATAAATTTCTAAAAGTGAGTTCAGGAAGCTAGCAAAAAATAATCAACTCGGTTTCCTTGTTCTTTTTGCTTTAGGCTGCGTTTCCAATCGCTTAATAAAAATGCCCGATTCTAACACAACAGAATTGGGCATTTTTAATTTCTAATCAATAAACCGCTTTTTCAAACTTGAAGAAATAGCATTCAAATAATATTTTGAAAAAAATAA
The DNA here is from genome assembly GCA_022763215.1 of Saprospiraceae bacterium. GTDB lineage: Bacteria > Bacteroidota > Bacteroidia > Chitinophagales > Saprospiraceae > JALEHC01. The sequence continues at coordinate 1,207 of JALEHC010000352.1, read as the reverse complement.
CAACGGTATTGTAAATTTACTTGATAGAGCAATTCAGCCATTTTACCTGATCGAAGAAAACGAAAGCATGAAACCACAACTATTCATTCTCCTCTTGTTTATTGCTGCCTGCCAAAATGAAGAATTGCCTGCTCCAACGGATATGTCCTGCGAATGGGGCGTGACATTAGAGCCTATTCTACCAGATTCTTGTTTTGTTCCGTTTTCCACTTTAACGGGTAATATCGTTCCTCCCATCACAGGATTGGAAATTCGTCAAATTACAGTCTCTCCTAACGATAATGATATCATTTATTTGCTTGAGCGAACACCTCCTCAAACAAAACCGACTTTGTATAAATTGAATTTATGCACCGGTAATTTAGAATTGGTGACCACTTTCGAAAATTATAGTAATAACCACCTACGAATCAATAATAAGGAACAAATCGTCTATCGTACCAGCGACATTCCATCCGATATTATCATATATGACATTGGAAGTGGATCTTCTTACACGGTATTAAGTGATTTCATGATCAATGAATTGGGGTGGGTAAATGATACGTCCTTTATTGCAGAGGAAGCCATTATGGTGAATGGTGAATGGCTTTTTGGACGAACGATTTATGATATACAAGGAAATGCTTTGGATACTCTTTTTCTGGAGTCTGGGGAGTTTAGCAATCCATTAAATAGCAAACTAGCTATTACAGGTCAAAGTGAAGCTTTCAGTCCTTTTAAACTATTTATATATGATATAGCAAGCCAGACCATTACAGCAACTTACGAGGTCCCCGGAGAAGAATTTTCAGGTAAAACATTTATATTGGATTGGCTAGATGGAAATAGTCTATTGATACAAAGAACAGGATATATTCTTGGTCGCTTTAATTTGGATACCCAAACAACCGATATTTTCTTTAATGAATATGAGTCTGGTTGTGAAAATCATGTGATTTCAGGCTTGGGCAAGCCAGTTGGCGATGGCGTTCATCTATTTAAAACTCGATACCGCTACTATTATGATGAGAACGATAACTTTCGACTTCAACGCCAACTGACCCGATATAACATGGAAACAGGAGTAGAGGAAGAGGTTATTTTTTAGTAAAAATTAATTTTTACTTTCAAATTCTACGCCAAAGCGGCCTTTCCATACTGCATCTACTTCCAGTTCGATCAGCCCGTCTCCATTATTAAAAGCATCTATATTACAACTCATGGG
>JALEHC010000351.1 GCA_022763215.1 Saprospiraceae bacterium | reverse complement strand
TTGGGCCGGCAAGAAGGAGTGCCTTGCTGGTATCATCAAATAATTCATGTACATTCACTATTAAACTTACCTAATTTCATTATCTTGCTAAGGAATAAGCAAATAGTGAATATGGATACGCTTACATTTGGAATCATTCTACTGGCATTGGGCTTTTTGTTTGGTACTTTGCTGGGCTGGTTGATCGTTCGGCTTCGATACCAGACACAAATGATGCCCAAAGAGGAAGTACAAGCCCAATTTGTAGAAAAAAATGTCCACCAGCATATTCAGAATGAACTCGATATTTGCAAAGATGATCTCAATGAAAAAAACGACGAAATCTTGCTACTCAGTCAGCAACTCTCTAGTCGAGACCAAATGATTGCTAATCTGGAAGAAAAACTAGACGCCCAGAAAAAGGACCTTGAACAATTGCAAGAACGATTCAAAACAGAATTTGAAAATATCGCCAATCGCTTACTCGAAGAAAAAAGTCAAAAATTTACTGCCCAAAACCAAACCCAACTTCAGCATCTGCTCGATCCCCTCAAAGCTCAAATTAAGTCGTTTGAAGAAGGAATTGAAAAAAGATATATCGAAGAAACCCGCACGCATTCTTCTCTAAAAGCAGAAATCGAACAACTCCGTAGCCTTAACCAACAACTCAGCCAAGATGCTAATAACCTGGCAACTGCCCTCAAGGGAGGCAACAAAACGCAGGGTGATTGGGGCGAACTTCAACTCGAACTCCTACTGGAAAAAGCTGGCCTTCAAAAAGATATTCATTATAGCGTACAAAATAGTTTCCGCGATGCACAGGGTCAACAAAAACGCCCCGACTTTATCATCAAACTTCCGGAAGATCGGCATTTAGTCATTGATGCTAAAGTCTCACTGACTGCTTATGAACGCTATTTCAATAGTGATGTTGAATCTGATCAGACCACACAGCTTAAAGCGCATGTCACTAGTGTACGTCAGCATGTCAAAGACCTGAGCCGCAAAAATTATCAACAACTTTATCAAATCAACACGCCTGACTATGTGTTGTTATTTATTCCAATCGAACCAGCGTTTGCGCTGGCAGCTCAACAAGACAACCAACTCTTTCTGGATGCGCTTGAGCGCAATATTGTACTCGTTAGCCCTTCTACCCTGCTCGCTACTATGCGTACGGTTGCGTACATCTGGACTCAGGAAAAGCAAAAGCGCAGTGTACAGGAAATTGCCCGCCAAAGTGGATTACTTTATGATAAATTTTGTGGTTTTGTAGACGACCTTCAATCCTTGGGTCATCGGCTTCAGCTTACGCAAAATGCTTACGCAGATGCTATGAACAAACTTACAGATTCAAAGAAATATGGCGATACACTTATTGGTAGAGCTCAGAAAATCAAAGAATTGGGCGCAAAAACGAGTAAACAATTGCCTAAGGAATTACTTGATGAATCCTGACATTGTCTTCCAAATCAATCAAAGCATTGATCAACAAGGCATACTGCATATCTTTCAGATCAGATACCCGCAATTCAGCGGCCTTAACTTGCCCCCTGTCCAAAAGCTGTGCTCTTTTGGTTCCTTTCAACAAAGGAAAAGCCGGAGTCAGATAATCCTTCCCATCCCAAAATACCACATTGGCATAATAACTATCGGTCAGCAAACCATCTTTGACAATAAGGATATCATCGCAGGCTTGCTTTTGCTCAAACAACTTCTGTAGATGGCTGCGATCAAGGTATTTGACGCCATACTCTATTTCATTGTCATAAACCAATTTCAAGGACGTTGGTCGTTTTATTGTGTACGGATGATGTTCAATGGCAAAACCATCAGCACTATACAAAAAACGAGTTTTATATAGCCCCTTTCGGGGAAAAGGCTCCAGGGCCAATAATGCCTGAAGCAAGTAGGGAGAAAACCCAAAATGCTCAGCCACTTCATTAAGCCGTTGTTGATGATAATCTAGGTGATACCACTGGCCATCCAATAGCTTTATGGTTTCTATAAAGTCATACATAGTTTAGTGCGTCGAATTGGCCAATACAAAAGGTAGGTATACTTTCTGAATCAATTCCTGATACTCCTCCATCGCATTGCTCTGGGACGTGATTCCACCGCCACTTTTAAAAATTAATTGTTGATCTTCTTGCTCAATAAATCGAATCATCACGGCACTATCCAGGTTTTGGCCATCAAATACGCCCATCACTCCGGTATAATAACCTCGCTTGTAGGGCTCGGCAGTACGAATAACCTCTACAGTTTTTTTCTTCGGGGCACCCGTTATAGAACCAGCAGGTAGTAGCTTGCGCAAAATAGTCCCCAAATTTGCTTCGTAATCAGCAGGTAGCTCCCCCACGATTTTAGTGCTGGTTTGCAATATTCGGCCGGCCATCGTCTCCACTTCATCTACATAGCGGTAGCGCTCTACGCGTACTTTTTGAGCGACCAAATTGAGATCATTTCGGATTAAATCTACGATAGTGGCGTGTTCTGCTTTTTCTTTATAATTGGCCAATAATTGAGCTTCCGCTGCTGGCAGCGAAGCATCGATAGTACCTTTCATCGGGTAAGATGCAATTTGGCCATTGCTGATTTTGACGAAAGTCTCCGGCGAAAAAACTACAAAATGATCCTTCCACCACAATTGATAAGGAGCCGTGCTATACTGAAAAATCTGGTGCAAATTCAGATTCGTATCGATTGGCGTTGGAAAAGTGAGGTTTAGCAAATAAGAATTGCCTTCAAATATGGCTTGCTGTGCTATCCGAAAAGCTTGCTGATATTGCAAAAAGTCAACGGCCTGACGATCAAAAATGAGTGATTCCGGCAAAGAAACTTCTTCTTGTATCTTATTCCCCAGATGTCTAAATTGAAACTGCAAGGAGTGGCGATCTAGCTGAGCCAATTGCCAGACATGCGATCGAAATCCCTCAAAATCAACCACAAATAGAAAAGGGATACCTGCAGCTCCCCACTCATTCATTTGCTCCTCTATCGCCAGCTTTTCTATCATGCCTGTTTTTTCCATTAGCAACAAAGCAGTTAAACCTTTGGTTTTGACTCTGCTTGCGCTTTCAGCTTTTCTACGATTGGTTTACGTTTTTTAGACAGTTCTTCCCGGTCTTCGTCACTTAATCGCTGGTATCGCTGCTGTGCTTTCCACTGCAAGTAATAATCTCGATATCGGATCGCCCATTTCCCGCAAAGGGCCATACCCAACAAAACCGGCCAATACCACCAAGGACCGATGGCAACACCTACCAAAACCAAAATAATGTAATACAACAAACTTAGCATACTGAAAGAGGCCCATCGAATTGGCGATAAAAACTTGATATTGCGCACTAAGCCCAGTATTCGCAGAGAAGCCAAAATCACCGGAGCATGCAATACAGCTCCGATCAATGCCGGAACAAAACCTAGTGTCAAAGGCATCATCAAATTTGGTCGTTCTTTTTGACCAACCACCTTCTCCTCTACATCATACTTTTCCAGTGCCTTAAAGTAAGGGTCTAGCAAAGCTGTCCATGCTTCTTTTTCCTTGGGAGTCAGTGCATTTACGGTATTGCATACCGACTTGTCTGCTTGCAAAAATGCATCTTCTGCTGAACCAATTTGACGTTCACTCCGGTCAATCTGTAATAGCCTTTCGGCAAATAAGTCATCAGCTGGGTCTTCGATGATAACAATGCGTTTTTCAAGCGCTTCACCGATCGCTTTGGTCAGCTCGTTGATCGTGCGCTGGGGAGCTTCCTCATAGTCTTCGAGAAAATCATTCACCCAGATAGGTTCACCAAAATCAATCATGGCTGTTTCTCGTGCTTTCTCGGCATAAGTATAATTGACGCCTACCGGTACGATAGGTAACTTCAGCTCAGGATGCCTTTCCAAGGTACCAAAAGCAATACGGGCAGTACCTTTCTGAATCGGACGCAGTCGTTTTTCATGTTCACAAGAACCTTCGCTCAGAATCATGATGGTTTGCTGATGGCGAAGTGCTTCAAAACATTTCTCGAAGGTAGAAAAGTTGTTTTTTACCTTTTGGTAGCCACCATCCCGTTTGCGATAAATCGGCAACATGTGTAGCGAATGCAACAAAAAGGAATAAGCAGGTTTTTTAAAGAAGTCACCTCGAACCAAAAAATGAAGCGGACGCTTTTGAAAACAAGCCAAAATGCAGGGTTCCAAAAAAGCAGTTGGATGATTGGCCGCTAAAATTACAGGCCCGTCTAATGGTAAGTTATCCAGATGACTAATGTGAATATCGCGGAAATAGTGGCGCAGACCAATTCTCGCAAAGGGCCGAATAAAGCGATAAAACAAGGAGGCTTGTTTTGATTTGTCGCTATAAGTGGCAGTGGTCTTTTGCGCTTGCTTTTCCATAATTAAGCATTTTCCTTTTTGAGAAACCAATGACGAGCCAATTCCCAGCTAACAACACCCAAACATACTGAAATATTTAATGAATGTTTGGTACCGAACTGAGGCACTTCAATCGCTCCATCTACGACTTCCATAACTTCGTCGCTCACTCCTTTAACTTCATTACCAAAAACTAATGCATATTTCTGATTAGTATCGACCTGAAAATCGGTAAGCATCGTGCTTCCTTCCGCTTGTTCAACCGCCCATACCTGATAGCCCTCTTCCTTTAGTTGCTGTATAGCATCAGTAGTATCTTCTTGGTAGCGCCAATCGACGGATTCAGTAGCGCCAATAGCCGTTTTCAGGATTTCGCGATGTGGTGGCTGAGCAGTGATTCCGCAGAGTACGATTTGCCGCAAGGCAAAAGCATCAGAAGTGCGAAAGGCAGAGCCTACATTCAATGCCGAACGAACATTGTCGAGCACAATTACAATAGGCGTTTTTTCTTGTTGCTGGTAAGTGGCAACATCTACTCTGTTTAGTTCTTTCAGGCTGAGTTTCCTCATGCTATTTCTTTTCGTACAAAAAAAGCTTAACACCGCCACTATGCAGTGCTTTTTTAACCGACCAGTTGCTTTGAAGGGAATCAATTTCCTGATCAGAAAAATCATTCATAAGATTGGAATATAAGATATAGGTTTGATTTTGCAAATCCTTTTTGACAAAGCCATTGGTCCGATTGCTTAAATCTTTATATTTCAATGGCCCAATTTCCGGAAATTCTGTCCCTACTTTTTCCAATGGAATACCTTCGCTAGCTAGGTACGTGTGCATTTGCTTACGCAAATGAAAATAAGGCAAACGTGCCAATGAGTTATCCCAAGCCTGCGCTATTTTATCTGGGTAAACCCAAAAATTTCCGGTAGCCAGGCCAATAATTACCAAGCTTAGCCAGAGCGTTTTGCGCTCGAGCAAATGAATGATTTGATAAGCTGTTAAATAGGATAAGACCAACAAAAAAGGCAACATATAGCGATGGCTATTCAGTCCGCGATACAACAAAAAAGTGGGAAGCAGACAAAGGCCAAGTGCCAGTAGCAATACCCAAAGCTGCCTGTTTTTCGCGCTAAGCGAACGCCA
>JALEHC010000350.1 GCA_022763215.1 Saprospiraceae bacterium | reverse complement strand
GCATGATATATGATATTCTGAAAGATCATGCTGGCTTTATGTGGTTTGCCACCAAAAACGGACTCAACCGATATGATGGCTACGACTTTAAAAAATTTACCCACGATCCGTTTGATTCTTTATCCATTTCTGGAGATGAAATTTACTGTCTTTTTGAAGATTCGCGCCGCAGGCTGTGGATTGGAAGCAAGGCAAATGGTCTGAATTTGTATGATGACGAAAAAAAGTGCTTTTACCAGGTAGGCAGCTCTTCCCACCAATACCATTCTATCTCAGAATCAACCATTTACACTATTGAAGAAGGCCCTGAGGGAGCTTTGTGGATAGGCACAGACCTTGGCGCTTTCCGAATAGTTGTTGGAAAGCACGTAAAGGCTGTACCTGTATTTGAGATTCAACAAATGGGTATTGAAGGAGAAGAAAACCCACTAGTTGGGTCAATAAAAGCCACTCAGAATGGGGAGTTATTTGCAAAGGTTTATGATAAAGGAATTTTCTTATTCAATCCGGTAAGTCAGCAGTTTGAAAGTATTTTTGAAAACAAATACCTTCAGGCCGAAGGAGGTGAACAAATCATGGAATATCCGAAAGGCTATTTCTGGACCAACCTGAATCAGGGCATCTTATCTCAATTTGTTTATCGCTCTGATTATGATCAATTTGAACTCAAGACTTTCGATCAAATATCCAATATCAAAGATATTGTCTTTAATGATAAGACAAATGAACTATTGATTTCTCAGGTCTTTAAAAACAGCGTTTCTTCTATCGTTGCTGATAAAGGAAAACTCACCGAAAGCATTGACCCTAAGGTAGTTGTTGAACTTTCTGAGCAAGTCTATCCGACCAAGTTGTTTTTTGATGATAATCATACCCTCTGGATGGGTACCAATGGCTACGGCATTCGTAAGCTTTCCGTAAACAAGCCAAGCTTTGATCATTTGGCGCCTAAAAGAAGTATCAATTTTATTACCAAAATCAACGGTCATACCTTTTTCACGAGTCGGTTTATGAATGTCATTCCAAAGGGAAGTACGATTGCTCAACCGGCTAAGGAATTATTGGGTATTACCAATGAACTACGTGGTATTTATCAGGCTGAAAGTGGCCATATCTGGGCATTTTCTCATCCGATTGACGATAATCCGAAAGTGGTGCGTTTATTTAAAATGGATGCCAACTTTGCGTTGGAAAAAGAATATCGGATTGAGAACATCAACCCACAATATGGAAAAGTACTGGAGGATGCTGCTGGTAACCTATGGTTTCCAGGGGATTTGGTTGATTTTGTACGGTTTAATCCTAACACAGAAATAGCGGAGCCGTTTAATTGTAGTTCTTTGAGTCCACTTCCAGCATTTAACAAATCTTACTATTCGTTTTACAAAGACCAACAGGGTATTTTCTGGAAAGGAAGTTCTAGCGGGCTAATGCGCATGGAACTCAATGCTGAGGGCCAGGTGATTGATTGTGATATTTTTCAGAACGACCCCAGCAATATAAAAAGCCTGAGTAACAACACGGTATCTGCTACCATAGCTGATCCGGTAAACCCTGAGCGGTATATATGGATCGGCACCAAAGGAGGCGGACTTAACAAATTTGACAAAATAGAAGGCACTTTTGAGCATTTTACGGTACGTGATGGCTTACCAGATAATGTCATTTATGGCATACTGGTGGATGCAGAGCAAAAACTTTGGTTGAGCACCAACAAAGGCTTGGCCCAATTTGATCCGGTTACCAAAAACAGCCGTCACTTTAGTGCTGCGGATGGGCTACAAGATGATGAATTTAACACGGCTGCTTTTTACCAATCCAATCAAGACGAACGGATGTATTTTGGTGGCATCAATGGATTAAGCACCTTTATTCCTTCTGAAATAGAAATAGATCGCTATCAGCCTCCGGTTTATATTACCAGCATCAAAATCAATGGCGAAGAAGTACCCATTCAACATTCATCTGAGCAAGAAAGTAGCTCCCCGCTAACAAAAACCATAGAAAAAACGAAGCAAATTGATCTGGCATGGCACCAAAATCAACTTAGCCTTGAATTTGCAGCTCTGGATTTCAGTATTCCTGAAAAAAACCTTTACCAATATCGCTTATCCAAAGTGCACAAAGACTGGATAGACGCTGGGACTGACCGCAGGGTAAACTTCGGTAGCCTCGCTCCGGGCAAATACATTTTTGAAGTCAAAGGCAGCAACAGCAGTGGTGTCTGGAATGAAACGCCGACTGCATTGACGATCTTCATTCATCCGCCTTGGTGGCGTACGAATCTGGCTTATGCCATTTATATACTCATTATTGCGGGCAGTATTCTTGGATTATATCGTTTTCAACTCAATCGAACTCGACTTAAAAGTCAGTTGCTCTATGAGCAAAAAGAGGCCGAGCGTCTCGCTCAATTAGACCGACTAAAGTCGAACTTTTTTTCCAACATAACGCACGAGTTTCGAACACCGCTGACGCTTATTCTGGAGCCTGTGCGGCAAATGCTAAGCAAGGATTTACCGAAAGGTGACCTGGAACAATTGGAAGAAAAACTTCGATTGGTAAGAAATAATGGCGACCGACTACTTCTGATGGTCAACCAACTACTTGATCTTTCCAAATTGGAAGGCCAGCAGATGAAACTTGATATCCGGCTCGGCAATGTCGTGGAAGTGCTCCGCGCCATATTTGAAGCCTTTGTGCCGATGGCAGACCAAAAAGGAATAAACCTCCACTGGAAAGAGCAAAAAGATATACCTCACTGCTATTTTGATAAAGACAAACTCGAAAAAGTAGTGGGCAATTTGTTGTCCAACGCCCTGAAATTCACCCATCAAGGGAGCTGTACGCTGGATATTTCCTACCAAAAACATCCGGCTTTGAGATTACAAATCAAAATAAGCGATAGTGGTATTGGTATACCGCCAACAGAATTGGATCGTATTTTTGATCGATTTTATCAGGTCGATAGTTCCTCTACTCGAAGCAATGCTGGCACCGGAATCGGCTTATCCCTGACCAAAGAACTGATGCAATTGATGAATGGGCAAATTAGTGTAGAAAGTACAGTGGGTAAAGGCACTAGTTTTCAACTTCAACTTCCTATGGAGAAAGCGGCATTAAGTGCCGGAATGCCGATTCACAGTTCAGGCGAAGCAGTTGAAGCACAGGCTTCCCAAAACCGTGCAACGGCAGTAGCAATTTCCCGAAAGGGTGAACCTGGAACAACTAGCCCCCCTGGGGCACATTTGGCGAATCAATTGACTAATCAAGAAAAAGAGGAACCACCTTTGTTGCTATTGGTGGAAGACAATCCAGAACTGCGTTCTTTTTTAAAGCAATCGCTTGCGCGAAATTTTAAAGTAGAGGAAGCCGCAGACGGTCAGGAAGGTATCGAAAAAGCCATTGAGCATATACCCGACCTCATCATTTCGGACTTAATGATGCCTCGAAAGAATGGCTATGAATTGACGGATACGCTAAAGCAAAATGAGAAGACTTCACACATCCCCATTGTACTGCTTACGGCTAAGGCGGCAGCTGAAAGCCAGGTAGAAGGGGTGCAAAAAGGGGCAGATGTCTATTTGACCAAGCCATTTAATACAGAAGTACTGCTTGCCTACATTCACAATCTGATTGAGGTGAGGCGCAAACTACATCAAAAATATCAGGTTCAAGAAAAAGCACCAATTGGCGAAAAACTAAAAGTTTTTGAACCTTCGGAGCATCAATTTTTGAAAAAACTACATCAAATACTTGAAGAACAATTAGACAATTCAGAGTTAACCGCCGATGAATTGGCTCGAAAGATGCTCATGAGCAGATCGCAACTGCATCGAAAAATCAAGGCCCTTACCAATCAGCACACGACCGAATTTATTCGAAGTTACCGACTTGACCGAGCGATGGAATTGCTCAGACAACAAAAAGGAAACGTGACGGAAGTGGCCTTTCAAGTAGGTTTTGCCAGCCAAAAATATTTTTCCAGAAGGTTTAAGGAAAAGTTTGGTCAAAACCCAAGCGAAGTAAGCTGACACATATGTAACCTGCACGTATACATATGTTGCAAACCCACCAATTGCAACATATAGGCACAGATTTGAGACATATTTACCCCCGCACAGCTATCATTTCCTGCATATTAGAGATGTCAATTATTTTTTAATCCGGTAGTCCACTATTGTTAGCACCTAGCTCAAAACATCCTATATCCTCCTCGCCGAATTACTAAAGCTAACAAAAGACTTCCTTATTAATCCTAAGCGTTATGTTCAAAATGCACCACAAAAGCTTTTGGGTAAGCCTTGTATTGGCTTGCTGTATTCCCTTTTTATCAGTTTATGCACAAAGCTGTATTGATGTTGCGGTACCAGAAACACTTTGCGCAACTTATGCAGAAGTTCCCATCACGGTCAGTGGTCAAGGCAATAGCCTTGGTACGAATGCTGTCCTTTCAAAGGTAGAAGTCATCATTGAACATCCGGATATCAGAGACCTCAACCTTTACCTGGAAGCCCCCGATGGATCAGAGATTACATTGTCCACTGAAAACGGAGGTATTGGTAATGGATATGGCGATCCGACTACTTGTCCTGATGATCCTTTGGTTTTTGCAGATTGGGCGGCTGAATCAATTGTTGGTGCCTCTACTTCCTTTTATTTGACGGGTATTTACAGACCACAAGAAAGTATTACGACTTTTAACGGGCTTAATCCCAACGGCACCTGGACTCTGCGAGTTTGTGATCTGGATGATGTTTCTATACAAGCATTTATAAAATATTTCAATCTGGCGTTTGACATGCCTAGTTGTTTGACCAATCCTAGCTTAACTCGTTTGTATGTCGATCAGCAAGCCAATGGAAACAATAATGGTAGTTCAT
>JALEHC010000046.1 GCA_022763215.1 Saprospiraceae bacterium | reverse complement strand
GATGAGGAAGTGAAAGCGGCACATGCTCCGGCTCCTGCCCGTCCTGAAAAAGTGTATGGCCGAATCATGGTAGAAGAAAATGGGAAGGAAGTACCACTGCCAGGAGTCAATTTGTATTGGCTTAGCCAGCAGGATGCCACGGTGACAGATGAAGAAGGGCGTTTTACGCTGGAGCGTCCAAGTGGTTCAGACCAATTGGTGGCCAGCTATATTGGTTACTATTCGGATACAATTACGATTAAAAATGAGACCAATGTAGAATTGACGCTCACACAAGGAGCGACCCTAGATGAGGTAGAAGTAACTTATCAGCGAAAATCGATAGAAGTTTCGTTTTTGGAACCCATTCTGACGCAAAATATTAGCTCAAAAGAATTGCTGAAAGCTGCTTGTTGTACCTTGGCAGAGAGTTTTGAGACCAATCCCGCAGTTGATGTTTCTTTTACGGATGCGGTAACTGGTGCCCGTCAGATTGAAATGCTGGGTTTGGCTGGACCTTATGTCCAAATTGCACGAGAAAACATACCTGATGTCCGTGGATTATCGTCCATTTATGGCCTGACTTACATTCCGGGGCCGTGGATTGAGAGTATTCAACTAGCCAAAGGGCCGGGCTCGGTAACAAATGGATTTGAAAGTATCACCGGACAGATCAATGTGGAACTGAAAAAGCCGGAAGAAAGCGAGCGCTTTTATCTCAACCTGTATGGCAATGGCGGTAGTCGCCTGGAAACCAATATGAATACCCGTGTTCAGCTTAATAACAAATGGTCGACCGGAATATTGCTGCACGGCAATTGGTTGCCCGCTCAAAATGATCGCAATGAAGACGGTTTTTTGGATATGCCAACAGGTACAGAATGGACGGCAGTGAACCGCTGGAAATATCAAGGTGATAATGGCTGGAATAGTCAGTTTGGCATAAAAGTCACCAATTTTGATAAAATAAGCGGCCAGCTCGACTTTGATAAAGACCAACAACAATCCAATATCTGGGGTGCCCAAATGCGAACTCGCCGACTTGAAGGCTGGGCCAAAACTGGAATTGTATTTCCCAACAGACCTGAAGCCAGTGTTGGACTTCAGCTTAGTGCTTCGCTGCACGACCAAGATGCCAGCTTTGGCAATACCCGTTATGATGCTAATCAGGAATCATTTTATGCTAACCTGATTTATCGCGAGCAATTAGGCAATCCAGCTCACCAACTCAATTCTGGTTTGAGCTTGCAGGTGGATCAATATGATGAATGGTTGGACGATGTCAATTATCAGCGAAACGAGTCGGTTTATGGGGCTTTCGCCGAATACGTCTATCAGCCCGGCGAGCATTTTACCGGCATGTTGGGTTTGCGCGGCGATTACCACAACCAGTTTGGCTTTTTTGTGACACCTCGCCTGCACTTACGTTATGCCCCCGTAGAATCGACTGTGCTGCGACTAGCCGCAGGTCAGGGAAGGCGTACGGCCAGTATCATCGCTGAAAACATCGGTATGCTAGCTTCTTCCAGAAGAATCATACTGGAAAACGATAATTCGGATACACCCTACGGGCTACAGCAAGAAATTGCCTGGAATATGGGAGTCAGCTTGCGCCAAACCTTCCAAATCGACCAACGCGAATTGGTTTTGACCTTGGATGCCTACCATACGCGTTTTGACCAGCAAATTGTGGTGGATTATGACCAAAGTCCGCAGGAAGTCCGGTTTTATAATCTGGATGGACAGTCTTATTCCAATACCTTTCAGGCACAAGTTGATTATGCATTAGTGCGTAATTTTGATGTGCGGATGGCGTATCGATTCAATGATGTTCGTACCGACTTTAGCCAAGGTCGCTTAGAGCGTCCATTTGTAGCGAGACATCGAGCATTCATTAATTTGGCATATGAAACAGATGATCAGTGGGCATTTGACCTTACGGTAAATTGGCAGGGTGCCAAGCGAATCCCATCTACTGCGAGCAATCCGGAAATTTATCAGCGTCCAGAGCGTTCACCTGATTTTGTGGTGACCAATGTACAAGTGAGTAAAACTTGGTGGGAAAAATTTGATGTATATGTCGGTGTAGAAAATCTGTTTGATTTCCAGCAAGCCAATCCGATTATTGCAGCAGATGATCCATTTGGCGATAACTTTGACAGTTCTCTGGTTTGGGGACCCATTTTTGGCCGGATGGCCTATGCAGGCATTCGATATACCATTGAATAACGATTATATCCAGGCTTTACCATAGACAAAGGTAAAGTCTGGATTATTTTTTAAAATTTTATTTCAACTCATTTTTCCTTTTGAAGCGTTGTTGTCCAAAATTTGGACAACAAGGCTTCTTCAAAAGTTTTACTAATCATACAAAGCTGCCATCCAAATAGTAATACTCTGCTCCGGATAGTTAATGACGGTGATCAAATCATTGGCGGTAATGCCGGTTGGCATGATGATGTTACCGGGTACGCCATTAAAAGCAACCATAGTCAACAGATTGTTATACGAATATGCCTGGAAAGGATATTTTGGATAAAAGTATTCGAAATACTCCAAAGTCTCCTCGTAAATACGATCAATGCTAAACCAATTGCCGGGATCAACTCGGTAAAACCACATTCCAAGTGTGAGTGCCGATAATGTAGCATCTTCAAAACGGTCGATATGCGCTTCTTTCACTCCTTCTATTGCTTGTGTCGCCAAGCCTTCGTGCACTTCTTCCTGTTCTGCGATTTCAGCCAACTTTTGCGCAATGAAGTTTCGGTAGGCGGTTTCGTTGCCTTCCAATTCTTCAAACTGTTCTTTGTCTTCAATTGGAAATTCAAAACACCACACAGGCCAATTTTCTCTGTAAATGATGTTATTTACGTATAAGCCATCGCGAAATGCTTGTGCTGCCGTACGGCCAAAGGTATATACCAAGTCTTTCCAAGTGCCTTCGCCAAAACCCTGAATAGCATCAAGTTGCTCCAAAGTTTCGAAGCGATTGAAGGGGAACTTGGAACGAACGCGCAGAATACGGGCTGCCAAGGTTGCACCAATGGTATTACCAGGGCCATCAGACGGATCATCTTCTATCAGGGTATCCGTAATGTCTGTTACATATTTTACTCGGTTGAAAAAATCGAGTATTCGTACTGCTACATGATTAGGAATGTCATTAATTTTCACGTTTCCAGTGTTTAGTGGTTAAATGGTCTTTATATTCCTAAATTAATGGATCAGTTGTTAGGTGAGCTGGTTTCGAGGGTTAAGTATATGTCAATTCTGCCCTACTCTGTAGGGGCTTAAGCGATACCCAACCAATTTGCCAGATAATGGCCAAAAACACCCAATAGACTAATCCAGATCGTAGTGCTTAGGATACTGAAAAAGGCAAACTTTTTGAGCGGTATATCGTGCAGACCAAACAATAAGGTAAGCCCATAACGCAGGCCATACATAAATCGGTAAAGTAGTAACAACCAATCGCCAAAGCGTTGCATATAGGGTTCCAGTCGTTGTAGCTGGGCCTGCATTTTTGGCCGTTTTTTCAGGTAAGCCCGGCCATAATAACGTCCATTGAGATACATCAACCAATCCATAAATAGGGTTCCGATAAAACCGGCAATTAAAATGCCGTAAAAATTGGCTTTACCCAGACGAGACAATTGCAAGGAAGTCAATATCGCTACTTCGCCTTCCATCATAGCACCAGTCAGTGCTCCAAGGTATAACATCCAGTCTACAAACATGCTTTCTGATTGATTGCAGGCCAAAGGTAGTCGGATTATATGACCTGAAAGTTAATTTCCCTTTCTTCTGGTCGCGTGAGCGCTGTGCAGTAGCTATTTGCCTTTCGGCAAATAGGCCCGAAGGGCTGAACGAATAGTGAACTACGAAACATAGCGACGCCCGTGAAATCCTCGCTTGCTTCCTCTTTTTCACGGGGGGCACGCCCAAAACATAGTCATCGTCGTGACTCTACCCAAGCCAATATGATACAAAGGATTCCATAAGCAATGATGACGGATAGCCAAGGGGTAATGCCCCACGCCAAGCCCCAAGTAAAAACGATAGGCGCTGCCGCAGATGATAACACTACGAGCAGACTTACGGTGCTCTTGATGCTTCCCAAAAACCGCGGTCCATAGCGCTCTGCCCAAAGTGCAGGTGCGGTAACTGTAACGGCTCCGCCACTTATCGCGGCTAGACAAAACATTACAGGAACGGCCCAGGTCGTCGGAAATAAAACAAATACCGATAAGCCTAAAATAGCTGGAATCAAGATATAAATTAGCAATTTCCCGGCGCCCAGCCGGTCAATGATACTTCCTACCGTAAACAACATTATACCCCTGGTACCGCCATAAATACTCAGTCCCAGCGCCATCAGCTCAGGGCTATAAGCCCGCATCAAGGCAATATCACTTTGGTTAAATACAAAGCCGGTAAACACAAATGGAATAAACAGCAGCGTGGGAATAACCAACTGAAAACGACGATCGCGCAGCACTTCGCCGCGTGTCCATGATACCTGATCAGAATGCTCGGCCGCAGCGGCAACAGTGTCTGCTTTTTGAAAAAGATCTTTTCGTTTGATCAATAACCAAATTAGCGGAATGAAAATAAAGGCTAACATGGCTGCCGCCAATAGCCACATATTGCGATAGCCATTGGCCAAAATAAAGGCCGTAGCCAAAGGAGGCATAATAATTTCGGCTGTGCTAATGCCCAAAATAGACATCGACAAGGACTTTCCTCTCACTTTCGTGAAAAAGCGACCAATCGCTGTGGAGGCGGTCAGCGTCATCACCCCTTGTCCGCCCAAGCGAACTGCCAGCACACCAACGGCCAACCAAATCCAATGATGCGTAAAGGCCAGTACAACACAACCACTGATCATAACCAAGGCGGTGATGGTTGATACATACCGTAGTCGAAACCGGTCGATTTGCTGCCCAATGAGGGGTAACAAAAAAGCGGCACAAAGCGTAACGCCTGAATAAATTCCGGAAAAAACTTCGGTACTCCAGCCGCGGTCGTCGCTAATACCAGCTACAAAAAGGCTGATGAAGAAGGTCTGCCCAACAAAGCTGAAGAAGTAGTGTAAAAAGCCATAGGCAATGTAGCGGGGATAGGTGCGAAGGAGTTGCCAATAATTCATCTGCTCCTGCTTTTAGTGAGCGGCAAAGATAAGTGGTGATGGTAAAGAAAATAGTATTTGCAGGTTAAATTATTGTTATAACAACGAATAATGGTGATCAGGCAATTTTTTTCTGGCACTGTTCCAACAGCCATTTGCGTTCTCTGAGAGCTGCGGTTTCCTGAATTTCTTGTTGGATTTTTTCTATTGGCACCCTTCGTTTCAACAATTTGGAAGTAAGCTTCAAAAAATTGGAATAGGAAGATTTTTGCTTACGGGAAAGTGTTTTGTTGCGTCGAATCAGGGTTTCGAATGAAATAATTAATGAAAAAAGCGCTTCCTCCTCCCCTTCTTCAAAATAAATTTTGAGTAGCATTTCTCGTGACCACAACTTAAAGGACAAGTTGGTATAATTTACCTGATTGAGGTAGTACATGGCCTCGTCATAAGACTTCTGCATATAATACAAAACGGCCAGATTGTAGTGGAAGGCATCTTTCTGATAGTTGCCTGGCAATTTGGGTGCATAGCCATGAATGAACGCCTCTGCCCACTCTTGCTGCTGCTGAGCCAGTGCCAGTTGTACGATATTTTTATACGTCCAGGGCGACAATTGACCATTATTCTGAAAAAGGAACCCTTCTTCCAGACCTGTCATATACAGTTCCAGCAAATTTTGTTGAAAATTTTGTCCCGAAGCAATTTTCCGAACGCAGTAGTTAATGGCATAAAAATAAAGCCTTTTCAAATCGGTTGGTTCAATTACGGCTTTCGACTCTTCGAGCTGTTGCAAATAGGCATCATAATGAGGGGTGTGGTTTTCGTCCAACAACATCTGAATGAGTTTTCGATGGAGTTGAATGTAATCTTCTGTTTCAGCCTGGGTAGCTTCGATCAATTGATCCAGCAATTTCAAATCGGTGAATTCGTAAGATGGAGGAAGTTTTTTTTCCCGATCCAGCATTTCGGCATAAAATTTTAGTTTCTGAATCAGGTAAAAACGATCGAGCTGCTGACTGGCCGTCTGGATGTGCGGATCGTATTTGCGTTGCCCCTGGCTCAAAAAATGCTGGTCTTCAATTTTTGCTTGCTCAAACT
>JALEHC010000349.1 GCA_022763215.1 Saprospiraceae bacterium | reverse complement strand
TATTCCTTAGCAAGATAATGAAATTAGGTAAGTTTAATAGTGAATGTACATGAATTATTTGATGATACCAGCAAGGCACTCCTTCTTGCCGGCCCAATGGTCAGATGAATTAAAGAATCATCCTCGGCCGGTCAAGATGAGTGACGGTATCTTTATTACTGGTTTAGTACACGTGCATCGAAGAGCTTTTCGAGCATAGGTACTGCTTTGAGCAATTCGAGGCTATCGAGTCCACGCTGACGTGCCTCCCGATAAACCTGAAGCGCTTCCTTGGGTTTTTTATCAGCAATCATGGCTTTAATTTTATTGGCGTAAGCCGGCAGACTAGTCGGATCAATCTGCAATAACTTTTGTGCTTCATTGGTCGCATTTTCGTATTGCCCGATTTTTACCGATGCATCAACTACAGTTTCGAGTGCTTCGCGGTCATCTGGGCTTTTGCGTAAGCGATCCTTTGCCGATTGGAGGCGATTTTCTTCTTTTTTGGCTTTCTTTTCCACTTCCTCAATTCGAGTTTTTACGGCCGAACTAATCGTACCCGATCTGGCTTGGATGTCGCTGTAGTCTTCTTTCGCTTTCGCTAAAAGACCAAGGTCTTCATAGGCTCTTGCTCTGAACAATTGAATCTGTTGTGGATTGTCTTTACTCAATGCAAGGGTGGCATCAAAGTCGAGTACGGCTTGCCCAGGTTTGCCAGTATCATAAAACAACATACCTCTGTTGTTATGTGCTAAGGAGTAGTCTGGGTGGGTTTCGATAACTTCGTCATAAGCTTCGATAGCATTCTCTTTGTCCCCTTCTTCGAGATAGGCTTCCGCCAAAACCATATTTTTGACCAGTACGGTGCTCGAATCACTGACATTAGCACCTTTTAATAAAGCAATGGCACCTTTGTTATTTCCTTTCATAAAGGCAACAATACCGAGGAGGATGCTTTCAATATCTTCCGTTAATACCCCATCTGTAGCAATGCTGGAGATCGTGGTGATGGTGTCTACCAAGGCACCATCTGTTTCATCTAAGGATAGTTTGTGGAACCGGAAAAACTCATCCTGGTTCATAAATTTATAGCGAGTAAGTGTGGTGTTTTGAGTTTCTTCCTGGTAAGTATTGCCCCAGATGACCAAATCTACGTTCCAGCCGTTAACAAGCTGAGTTGCTTCGGACGACAAATTGGGGTAAGATTGGCTTTCTGGATTTAATGGAAAAATCTTTGCATCCAGATTAATATCATTATTATCAGCCAGAAAACCCATTCTGGTTTTGATACTTTCATGTACATTGGTGAATGCACCCTGTAGCGGTTTGAACGGAAATATGGCTACTTTAAAAAGCGCATCCGTTTTGAAAGACTGAACCTTGATATCATCCGGGTTTAGCTGTAGCTCCTGATTGTTAGTAGTGCTACGATCAGCTGCGAGTCGCCAAAGTACCATGGCCAGAACCCCCAGAAAGAGCAAAGTCAAAACAGCATATAGGTTGCGACGATTCGCATGGAGGGATTGCTGGGGTTTGGGTTGTTTTTCTTCTTTTTCTACAGATTCCAACAAATTGATGAGGCGGTCACTGATTTTGTTGCGTTCCAGTTGTGCCGCTTCATGGCTAATGATGCCTCGGTTTTCTTTTTGAACAATACTTGCGTATTCTCGACGAATGTAGAGCAAGGTATTATCATGCTCATTGTAACTCTCTTTCTTCAATTGGAAAAAGTCGGACAGAGAATCAAAGGCTTCGTCCAGTTCATTGTTGCCAATGAAGTTTTTTACTTCCTGTATGACTTTGGTTTTGTCCATAATCTGGTTTTTGGTTTGCGGGGCTCAGTTCATCTGTCGCTTTAATCCAAGGACGAAGAAAGAAGAAAAAGGCTTCATTTACAAATATACTTTAATTCTTTTTTAACGCATAAAGGACTGGTTGCTTGTATGTTTGGGGTTCATTGGAAGACGATTTATTGTTTTCCAAGTTCAATGGCACGGTTTAGGGCAGCATTAGCACCTTCCACAATTTTGCGATGCACATCGCCAAGTTGATAGGCATTCATAGCCGCTTCTGTTGTGCCACCTTTTGAACATACGCGATCGATCCACTCTTCACAAGACAAAGAGCTTTTGTTATAAAGGTCAATAGCGCCTTTGAAGGTCTGACTTACCAATAGTTCTGATTCAGATTGGGAGAAGCCCATGTCGCGAGCTGCCGAAGTCATGGCATTCATAAAATACCAAACATAAGCCGGGCCACTACCAGAAATAGCGGTTGCGGCATCGATAGATGCTTCATTTTCTACATAGATACTTTTACCGGTGGTGCTCAGTAGGTTTTGCACCGTGACTAATTCTATGCGTGTTACCGCTTCAGAAGAGGTGAAAGCAGTCATGCCCATACCAATTTGTGCAGGTAGATTAGGCATGGCCCGAATAATTTTGGGGGCACCCAGCGCAGCTCCTATTGTATCGATTTTTACGCCTGCCATTATGGAGAGGAAAACCTGCTGAGGATCGATATTTGGCCGTAAGGCCTCAAAAAGCTTTGGCGAATCTTGAGGTTTAACCGCTAAAATAACAAGGTCAGCCTTGGGGATACATTCTTCTGGTCGGCCGAACACAGTTCCTATATCTTTTTGTGCGAGTATAGCCGCCTTTTCAGGAGACTTCTCGAGTATCATCATGTCTGATTTGTTGGTAATATGCGAACGAAGGAAGCTTTGTGCGTAGGTAAGTCCCATATTGCCCCCACCAATGATAAGGATTTTCATCTTCTTACAAGTTTTAGAGTGAAATTGGTTAGGGAGCCTGTTATGGCAAAGCTAGTTTTTTTCGCTATATTTATAAATTACCAGCCATTATATTTTAAAACTCCGTTTTATAAGGCAACAAATGTTAAAAAATGATAAAAACATAAAAGGGTGTTGCTACAATTAATGTATATACATATATTTGCATCGTTATGAAGATTGAAGAAGAAATAAAGCAATCAAAATTTATCAATGAGTTTCAGAAAGCACATATTAATGTGTTGTTCACTGCAGCTTATTTGAATCAGAATGTAGCTTGCATCCTAAAGCCTCATAATATCAGTTGGCAACAGTTTAATATACTGCGTATACTGAGAGGAATGGGAGAGGAGCCAGCAACGATCAAAATTCTTACAGAGCGGATGATCGATAAAATGTCGAATGCATCCAGATTGGTTGAAAAACTAAAGCAAAAAGGTCTGGTAGAACGCAGAACCTGCGAACATGACCGCCGTAGAGTAGATATTGTGATCACGCAAAAAGGTCTTGATTTGCTTACGCAAACTTCTGAAGAGATTGATCAAACATTCCATCAACAACAGATGGCACTCTCAGAAGAAGAAGCATTACAGTTGAATGTTTTGCTCGACAAGATGCGTGGTTAGATTTTTTTTGCTCTATTTGGTGTATATACAATTAATGTGCAAACGGAAAAATTAGAAAAGTCATTCACCTTTTAATCAATAAAAAAAACATCATGAAAAACATTTTGGGTTTACTAACAATGATTGCATTTGTGGGACTAGCATTCACAAATCCGGTTAATGAAATTACCACTGCAAAAGTGGATACTGACGAAAGCTCTGTAGTTTGGAGAGGTTACAAAGTGACAGGTAAGCACTACGGTAACGTGAAAATTCAGAGTGGATCACTTGATTTTGACGGCGAAAAGCTTGTAGGTGGCGAGTTTGTGATCGATATGACCTCTATTACTTGTAGTGACTTGACGGGTGATTATAACGGGAAACTTGTTGGTCACCTGAAGTCTGATGACTTTTTTGGCGTAGCTACTCACCCGACCGCTGCATTCAAAATCACAAAAGCTATTCCACAAGGTACAGGTAACCGTTACAAAATCGTTGGTGACCTAACGATCAAAGACATTACTAAAGAGATCAAATTCTTTGCTGATGTTGAGAGCGGAAGTGCAGAAGCAAAAATTACAGTAGACCGTTCAGAATTTAACGTAAAATATGGCTCAGGTTCTTTCTTCGACAATCTTGGTGACAAGACAATTTATGACGAATTTGAACTAGAAGTGAGCTTGGTAACAAAGTAATCGAATAATATATAGCAGTAATTCTCAGGGCTGATCGTACATTGGTATGGTCAGCCTTTTTATTTGGCAGGAATGGTAAAATGAAAAGTTGTTCCGCCGTTTTTTCCGGCTTCCGGCCAAATATTTCCCTTTGCTTTGCGCAAAATACGTTTGCAAATCGCCAAACCAAGCCCCGTTCCATCAAAATCCTGCTTATTGTGCAGGCGGAAAAACATATCAAAGATTTTATCCTTATAATTTGGATCAATACCAATGCCATTGTCGCTTACGCTAAAATGGTGGTGATTTTTTTGCCGATTATAACTAATGTGTATGCTTGGTTGGGAAGAAGTATTATACTTAATTCCGTTTTCAATCAGATTTTTCAGGATGAGAAACATTTCGGTTTCTGCAAAATGAATCTGAGGTAAGGCGTCATGACTAATCTGAGCATTTTGGGCTTGGATTTTATCTTTCAATTCATCCTTTACCGTTTTGACAATTTTTTCGGTATCGATCTTTTCCCAGTTATGGTCACTTTTTTTGAGTTTGGAAAATTCGAGCACATCTTCCAGCAAGATATACATGCGTTTGGCGCGACTACGAATGATTTGCAAGTACTCCACTTGTTTGTCCTCGGGTAGTCGATCTTTCTGCTCGGAGAGCATTTTAGCAAAAGAAAGTATATTTCGTGCAGGTTCCTTTAGGTCATGAGAAGTGATATAGGCAAAATTTTCAAGTTCTTCGTATGAGTTTTCAAGTTCTCGGTTTTTATCGAGCAGAGAAGCTGTTTGTTCATCTACTTTCGACTGAAGTTCTTTGCTGTATTTTATTTTATTGCGGTAAGCAAAAAATAGTACGATACCAAGCGATAAAATAAGCAAAGCAACGGCAAAGAGAGCCTGATTAAATTTTTCCTGATAGGCCAATTCTTCCGACTGTTTTTGAGAAGTAGCCTTCAGCTCTTTGTTGAGGATGGTTTGTTTTTCCAGATTAGAATTAATGGATTGTAAATCAAGTGCTTTGTTTAGCTCTATTTCATAATTAGATGCTGCTATTTCAGCTTGCAGATGTTGGTATTCATAGGCTTTTTGGTATTCTCCTATTTTTGCATATAACTCCGCCAAATTATCATATACTATTTCTAAGTCTTCCGGTAGTTCTTTTTCCTGAGCCAATATTTCTGCTTTTTCCAGCATGTTAATCGCTGCTTGCCATTGGTTCTGCTGTTGATAAATAGATGCAGTCAGAAAATAATTGTTGATCAAACCTTCATAATCAGCCATTTCCAATGCAATATTCTGAGCTTTGATCAGATTAGATTCCGCCGACTCAAAGAACCGATTTTGCTGATCTATATCTGCCAGCGTACTATAGGCAAACAACTGACTCCTTTTGTCATTTTCAGCTTTGGCAATTCGAAGTGCTTTTTGTAGATACGCTCTAGCTTCTGAGTATTTTTGAAGGGTCATTTCATAATCAGCCAAGGAAAACAAAGCTGCTGTTTTTATCATATGATTATCGGATTGCATGGCAATGCTGTCAACAATCAAGGCACTCTTTTGAGCTTTAAGGGTATCTTCTAATTGCAAGTAGGTTAATCCTAAATTAGCATGAGTAAACACCAGTCCTAGAATATCGCTTTCAGCTGTATATTGTAAAGCAGATTCATAGAAATCAATCGCTTTGACCGGGTTGCCGAGGGCATTGTGGGCAATCGCCATATCGTTGTAGGCAACTGAGCGGAGGTAATTGTTTTCTATTCGATTTGCAATCGTGAGGACCGTATCATTGAGTTGGATGCTTCTTTTGTACAAGCCTTTATTTGTAAAGAAAATAGCCTGAAGATTAAGCGCTCGTGCATAGCCACGGCTAAACTGAAGAGAATCTGCCAGGATAGCCGCACTTTTTGCGAAAGCAAGACTTGCTTCAGGATCATTGCGATGCGTTTCCCAACTAAGTTCATTCAGCAGCTTGACCCGTGTTGTATCCGGTTTATTTTCCTGCTCCATTTGCTGAAGGACACGCAACAGGCTATCGACTTTTTGCTGCTGAGCAAATCCGACTACATGAAAGACTAGAAACCCAAGAACTATCAATGATTTTTTGATCATATGCATCTAAAGTAAATAGGATTAAGCCAAATTAGCTATGCTTTCCAAACAAGTATCAATCAAATATTCTACTGCTTTTTTAGGTTGTTTGCTAAACGTATTATTAACTCTGTTGGCCAAAATAACACTACACGAAATTGCTTCATGACCAAGGATATTGGACATTCCGTAAATTCCGGATGTTTCCATTTCAAAATTAGTTAGACGGTGCTCCCCCAACTCAAAACCAGCCATTTGTGCAAGTACTTCGCTATTAAGCGTACCACCTACCCGAAGCTTTCTACCTTGTGGTGCATAAAAGCCCGGACAAGTCAATGTGATACCTCTTTTTAGTTTTTGCCCGGCTATTTGGTCAATGAGTAATTCAGAGCCACTAAAAACGTAAGGCGTAAAATGTAAGTTAAGTAGTTTATCTAGATGGGTTTCGAAAGCTTCTTTGATTTTCTTTTCCGCTTCCGAGTTGTCAAAATAATAAAAATTTAGCAAGCCATCGAGCCCAATGGCAAATTGGGAAACCAAAATGGTATCCAAGGGAATATCTTCCTGAAAACCACCTGAGGTGCCCAAACGTATAAATTGGAGTTTTTTAAATTCCTCTTTCTCTACGCGAGTCTCAAAATCAATATTGGCCAAAGCATCCAACTCATTGATGACAATATCAATGTTATCGGTACCGATACCCGTGGAAATAACCGACAATCGCTTATTCCCAATGCGGCCAGTATGGGTTACGAATTCTCGCTTGGCTACCCGATGTTCAATGGCATCAAAGCGCTTGGATATCATGACTACCCGTTCTGGATCACCCACCGTGATAATCGTATCCGCAATTTGATCAGGGCGGAGCTGTAAGTGATAAATACTGCCGTCCGGGTTGATGATAAGTTCTGAAGGAGGAATTTGCGTCATGAGCCTTTTATTTTACTTCAATATTTTACCTGTTTGTGAAATGCTGTTGATTTTTTTAGGATACTTTTGTGCTTCCATTTATTCACCAATCAATCGTAAAATATGAAAAAAATATATCATCTGGCAACTTGTAAAACCTGCCAAAAGGTAATTGCACAATTGAACGATGGCGAAGGTTTTGAGCTTCAGAATATCAAAGAAAATAATATTAATGCCGACCAACTAGATGCACTCAAGGAAACGGTAGGTTCTTATGAAGCATTATTTAGTCGTCGTGCCATGAAATACAGAAGCATGGGACTGGCCGATAAAAATCTGACGGAAGATGATTATCGTCAACTAATTCTAGATGAATATACTTTTTTAAAACGACCAGTTGTCGTGATAGATGGTGATGTATTCGTAGGTAGTGCCAAGAAACAAGTAGAAGGCGCAAAAGCAAAATTAGATGCATAATAAAGAAGCAATAGCGCAGTATTTTCAAACTCTTCAGGATAGCATTTGTCAGCAACTCGAACAAGCAGATGGTGAAGGGACGTTTCAGGAAGATAAGTGGGAACGTGCTGCTGGCGGTGGTGGCCGAACGCGCATCATTCAAGGGCGACATATTGAAAAAGGGGGCGTCAACTTTTCTGCGGTACACGGGCCGATGCCGGAAAAGATTTCAAAGGCACTTGGCTTGAATGCTGGGCAGTTCTTTGCCAGCGGGGTCTCTATTGTTTTGCATCCCAAAAGCCCAATGGTTCCCATCATTCACATGAATGTGCGCTATTTTGAAATGGATAACGGAACTTGGTGGTTCGGGGGCGGTATTGACTTGACACCTCATTATATTGTCAAGGAAGATGCTCGTTATTTCCATCAGGAGCTCAAGAAAGTTTGTGATCGTCATCATGCCGATTATTATCCAACATTCAAAAAGTGGGCGGATGATTATTTTTTCCTTAAACATCGCGATGAAACCCGTGGCATTGGCGGGATTTTCTTTGATCGCCTTTCGGCAAATGACGAGTTTTCGAAAGAAGATCGCTTTGCTTTTGTAAAGGAAGTGGGGGAGCTTTTCGCACCACTCTATGTGCATTTGTTGCACAAACATAAAGCGGACGCGTACAGCGAAGCACATAAACAATGGCAAGCCTTAAGACGTGGTCGCTATGTAGAGTTTAACCTGGTGTGGGATAAAGGCACTAAATTTGGTCTAGACACCAATGGTCGAACAGAATCTATCTTGATGAGTCTGCCACCTGATGTGAAATGGATGTACAATCATGTCCCGGAAGCAGGAAGTGCGGAAGCTCAAACATTGGAGTTGCTGAAAAAGGATATTGACTGGATCAATATATAGACTTTTTATTAGGGTAGACATGCCTACCCTAATAAAACACCGATTTGGCGAAAGCCTAATTGCAAATAAT
The DNA here is from genome assembly GCA_022763215.1 of Saprospiraceae bacterium. Lineage (GTDB taxonomy): Bacteria > Bacteroidota > Bacteroidia > Chitinophagales > Saprospiraceae > JALEHC01. The sequence continues at coordinate 3,527 of JALEHC010000349.1, read as the reverse complement.
AGTAACCGGAGAAGTCTGAATTCGGTTACTCATATTCCCTGCTCGGTCTCTCAAGAAAATATTGTACGAAAACGTATCGACCTCAAACTGAGGATTGGGTACGCAAGGCGGACTATTATCCGGATAAGTACAGCAAATGTTAAACGGCTGATTCGGAACACGTACGGTAATTTCGCCTGAAATGCCATTCTCCGTACCGATATTCGGGATCACTGGAAGTTTGAAAGGTGTTTCAAATTCATCGCGGCTATCGGTGAAGAAAACATCGATCGAATCATCATCACTTCCTAAGTCCCCGTCTCCATCGGTGAATGAGAAAATAATTTCCAGCGTATCAGGAGCATTCAGGCTGTTACCTTGTTTGATCGAATCCTGATTAAATCGGATAAACTCAATTTCTGGAATATTGGAATAATCAGGTGGTTGCACGCAGGCCGACATCATGCTGGCCAAGACCAAAGCGGGGAAAAAGTAAGATCGAAGATTCATATATTTTATCATTGATTTGTGGTTAATTTACGACTTTTGTGATTTCAGGGAAATCTTTTTTATCGCAACTTTATGACATTTAAAGCCAAACGAGCTGAATTACAGCGGAAGCTCCTTTCGGCGAAAGCCGCTGATGTGCCGTCGCTTGCCCTTGAAGTTTTTCAGTGGCAAGCAACACACAACTCATTATATAAATCGTATTTGGAGCTAATTGGTTGTGTACCTACCCGTATTCAGCATGTCAGAGATATTCCTTATCTGCCTATTTCGCTTTTTAAAAACTACCAAATTCAGACCGGCCAATGGTCGGCAGAGCAGGTTTTTAGCAGTAGCGGAACAACGGGTTCAAAAACGAGCCGACACTATATTCGCGATATTCAGTGGTATCATCAAGTTGCTAGGCAGTCTTTTGAACGAGCTTATGGGCCATTATCCCAGTATTGTTTTCTCGGTTTATTGCCTTCTTATCTGGAGCGAAGCGGCAGCTCTCTAATTTATATGGTGGACTATTTCATTCAACAGTCCAAATATGATCAAAGTGGTTTCTTTTTATATAACACCGATTCATTATTGGAGATTGTTGGTTTTTGTCAGAAAAGACAGATTCCGACTGTCCTCATCGGAGTGAGTTTTGCTTTATTGGACTTGGCGGAGCAACACCAGCCTGATCTGAGTGGTCTCATTGTCATGGAAACGGGAGGTATGAAAGGCCGTCGTCGAGAAATGACTCGAGAGGAACTTCACGGGCAGCTTAAAACAGCATTTAGCTTGGAACACATTCACTCGGAATATGGTATGACAGAGTTGCTTTCGCAGGCTTATTCACCAGGTGAAGGGATCTTTTGGCCTGGGCCGCTTATGCAAATTCAAACCGCTGAGATTACAGATCCTTTTGCCATTCAAAAATATGGAAAAACCGGAATCATTCAAGTAATGGATTTGGGCAATTTGGACTCAATCAGCTTTATTGCAACCGAAGACCTAGGCCGAGTACATGAAAACGGTAGTTTTGAAATTTTGGGCCGACATGATGCCAGCGATATTCGCGGCTGTAATTTGTTAATTGCTTAATGTCAGTAAGTTGGCATGTTTTTATCTATTTCTTCCGCCCATCTAAGTATGCCCCCTTTCAGATTGTATAGATTGGTAAAGCCATGTTGCTTTTCCAGTTGTTCAATCGCCTGTGTACTGCGAGCTCCACTTTTGCAATGAATGATAACCTGCTTTTGTCGATCTATTTTGGGGATAAATTTTTCTAAATCATTTAATGGAAATAGCTGGCCATTTAGGTTACAAATATCGTATTCGTAAGGCTGTCGAACATCTATAAGCTGGAAATCAGCTTTGGCTTTTTGCAACTGAGCCAGCGTTTGTACACTGATTTCTTTGACTTTGCGGGTATTTGATTGCTTTGGAATGCCACAAAACTGATCATAATCAATTAACTCGGTAATCTCCACATTTGACACCTTGGGTACTTTGAGTACGCGCGTCATAAAACTGGCTGCATCAAACAAAAACAATCTTCCGCTAAGCGGTTCGCCTACTCCGGTCAACACTTTTATCACTTCATTGGCTTGCAAACTGCCAATGATACCTGGTAAAACGCCAAGTACGCCACCTTCTGCACAATTGGGCACCATGCCAGGTGGTGGGGGTGAAGGAAATAAATCGCGATAATTGGGGCCTCTTTCGCCACTTTCGTGCAAATAATTAAATACACTTACCTGGCCTTCATATCGAAAAATAGACGCATAAACGTTGACTTTTCCACAAAGGACACAAGCGTCATTCACCAGATAGCGAGTCGGGAAATTGTCGGTGCCATCTGCCACCACGTCGTACGAAGCGATAATATCCAGCGCATTTTCACTGGTCAATGCTACTTCGTAAGTAGTGATATTGATATGTGGATTGAGTTCTTGCAGGCGTTTTTTGGCGGTAGCTGCTTTGGATTGTCCGATGTCTGGCATGCCGTATAAAACTTGGCGTTGCAAGTTCGTTTCATCGACTTCGTCGTAATCGATTATGCCAATTTGGCCTACACCGGCTGCTGCCAAATAGAGCAAAACCGGGCTGCCAAGGCCTCCGGCGCCTACGACCAGCACTTTGGAAGCTTTCAGCTTGAGCTGAGCTTCCATACCAAAGTCAGGGAGTGCGAAGTGTCGAGCATAACGAGCAAGTTCCGAAGGATTGAGCTGCATAGTTTTTGGTATAACCGTTTTTATGATTGGCGAAAGCCGTAAAAATGTCCGTAATTAGCTTAACAGGATTAATAAAATCAAAGATTTAAGAATACCTCTTTTTTGGTAATTTTTAAATCAAAAATTTGTTTATTTTTGTTGAAGAGCTTAAAAAGAGAATCTGCTGTATTTAGCCTTACGGCAAACAGCTAGTTCACTTGAGAAACACAGTTATCTACAAGCAGGAAACTAGGCTAGCTTCCTGTGAACCATTGAACATATTTAAAAGATGAGAAAGCGTATTACCCCTTGTCTGACAAATTTCCCTTCCTGTACAAGAACCTTTTATATTATTACAACACAAGTATGTAAATAGACATTCTGGCCAACTAGCCGCTGGTTAGCACCTATTGCATTGCTGAAAAAAGCCGTCATTCCGAAAGAATAGGTTCAAGAAAACAAAGGATCAGGAGTTACGCTAAAAAGTATTATGAAAAATTATATCCCAGAAGCATTATGTGTCTTTGTGTTATTGCTATTGCAACAACCACTGACCGCCCAAAACATGGACACCGTGCAGTTTGATCTGCCCGGCCAATTTGAAGCACCATTCGAGTATCTAAACACCATTCCTGCATCTGGATTGGATGTAAATGGTGATACACAAGCCGACGTTTTTCCGCCTTGTTCTTGTCGAGGACTCGGCCCCATCCAAAATGGTAATTTTCCCGATAATGGCTATTTTGATGATCAATTGATTATTGCAACCGGCGTAAGTGGTCAAGTATGGCGTTTATCAACGCTACAAGGCGTTTTAAAGCCCGGTAATTTGCAACCCTATCCTGATTCTACTAT
>JALEHC010000348.1 GCA_022763215.1 Saprospiraceae bacterium | reverse complement strand
TTCGTTGAAAAGCCTCGCCGATGCTAAGGCATCGCCTACGTTTTTCGCCTTGTCCAAAATAAAATTTGCTTCGCTCTCGCTCATTCATGACACGATGTACAAGTCTAATAAAAAACACTCAAGTCAATAGTTTTGGCTAAAGACATTGAGGATATATGGGATTTAGGTATCCCGTCTGTAATAACAGGCGGGATTTTTTTATTGTGTATGTATGAGCTACAACAATATATGAACATAAGAATCTCTTTCATTTGGACAATAATCATTTAATCCTCATTTTTGTCTCGTCCCATTATGCTGCATTTTAAAACTAATACAAGTAAAAGAAGTGGCCGAACATATACATCCCATCTTTGATCGACTTATTCAGCGGTCTGATCGTGAACAATTATTGCAGCAACATTCAAAAGTCATTTGGTTGACGGGCCTTTCTGGCTCTGGAAAAAGCACGATTGCACAGCATCTGGAAAGACGATTGTTCAATGATGGTTACTTTGCACAAGTGCTTGATGGCGATAATATTCGCTCAGGGATCAATTCGAATCTGGGATTTAGTGTGGAAGACCGACAGGAAAACATACGCCGAATCGCAGAGATAGCGAAATTGTACGTTCAAAGCGGGATTATCAGCATCAATTCATTTATTAGTCCAACTACTCAGATTCGGCAATTAGCTAGTGACATCATTGGAAAAGAGGATTATGTGGAGATTTTTATTAATGCGCCACTCGAAGTTTGTGAAGAACGGGATGTCAAAGGCTTATATCAAAAAGCCAGAAAAGGAATTATCAAGGGCTTTACTGGTATAGATTCGCCTTATGAAGCTCCGGAGAACCCATTTCTGGAAATCAGAACCGACCAAATATCCATAGAAAAAGCCGTTGAACAAATATACACATCCATTGTACCTTTAATTTCTTATCAAAAATCCTAATTACAGTAAGTATGAGGTATCATCTCAATCATTTGAAAGAACTGGAAGCAGAATCCATTTACGTGATTCGGGAAGTAGCAGCACAGTTTGAAAACCCAGTCCTTATGTTTTCAGGTGGAAAAGACTCCATCCTGATGACTCACCTTGCGGTAAAAGCGTTTTACCCGGCCAGAATTCCGTTTCCGCTATTACATATTGATACAGGACATAATTTTCCTGAAACCATTAAATTTCGCGATGACATGGTCAAGCGAATCGGTGCCAGACTCATTGTGGGCTCGGTGCAAGACGCTATTGACAATGGAATGGTGAAAGAGGAAAAGGGATTTAACGCAAGTAGAAATGGACTGCAAACAGCCGTTTTGCTAGACGAATTGGAAAAAGGCAAGTTTGATGCAGCCATGGGTGGCGCACGTCGAGATGAAGAGAAAGCAAGAGCCAAGGAACGCTTTTTCTCGCATAGGGACGAATTTGGCCAATGGGATCCTAAAAATCAACGACCAGAATTGTGGAACTTGTTTAATGGGAAAAAACATTTTGGAGAGCATTTCCGCGTATTCCCGATCAGCAACTGGACAGAGTTGGATGTCTGGCAATACTTAGCTATGGAAAAGGTCGAACTTCCCAACCTCTATTTTGCGCACACACGCAAAGTCTTCCAACGAGATGGGATTTACCTTGCTGATACGGATTACATTATGAAAAAACCGGAAGAAGAAATCGTAGAAATGAAAGTCCGCTGCCGTACCATAGGCGATATGACTTGCACAGGTGTGTGGCCATCAGAAGCAGATACGCTTGAAGCCATCATCGATGAAGTGGCTTCTACTCGAGTCACAGAAAGAGGTGGACGCGCAGACGACAAGCGCTCTGAAACAGCGATGGAAGACCGAAAGAAAAAAGGCTATTTCTAAACGACCAAAAGAAAAACAATGGAATATAAAAATATGGAACTCCTGCGCTTTACAACTGCCGGGAGTGTAGATGATGGAAAAAGTACCCTGATCGGTAGATTGCTCTTTGATTCTAAATCTATTTTTGAAGATCAGCTCGAAACAGTGCGTGCAACCACCGAGAAAAGAGGCGAAGAAGGTGTCAATCTGGCCCTTTTGACCGATGGACTGAAAGCAGAACGCGAACAGGGGATTACAATTGATGTGGCTTATCGGTATTTTACCACGCCAAAACGTAAATTTATCATAGCAGATACCCCAGGCCATATACAGTACACCCGAAATATGGTCACAGGTGCCTCTACGGCTAATGCTGCGCTCGTCTTGATTGATGCTCGTAATGGGATCGTTGAACAAACACGGCGCCACGCTTTTATTGCCTCGCTTTTGCAAATTCCGCACCTCATCATTTGCATTAACAAAATGGATTTGGTGGACTATAGTGAAGAGGTTTATGAAAGAATAAAGGAAGAGTTTTCTGAATTTTCATTCAAATTGGATGTCAATGATGTACAGTTTATCCCGATTTCTGCTTTGCTCGGTGATAATGTGGTAGATAAGTCTACCAATATGGATTGGTATGAGGGGCCTACCCTTTTGTATTACCTAGAGAATGTGCACATTGGTAGTGATCACAACTTTATTGATTGTCGTTTTCCGATTCAGTATGTGACTCGTCCTAACACCGATGAATTTCACGATTATCGCGGTTATTCTGGTCGTATTGCAGGAGGTATTTTTAAGAAGGACGATGAGGTCATTCTTCTTCCATCTGGCTTTACTACCAAAATTACTAAGATTGATACTTATGATGGAGAGTTAGAATCCGCTTATCCGCCGCAGTCGGTCACGATGTTGTTGGCAGAAGATTTTGACCTGAGCCGTGGTGATATGATTGCGAGAGTTAATAATCAACCAACTGTTGGTCAGGATTTGGAGCTCATGGTGTGCTGGTTTCATGATTCCCCTTTACGCTTACGCGGAAAATACAATATACTGCATACAACTCGCGATGTTCGATGTGTGGTAAAAGATATCCGGTACAAACTGAATATCAACACCCTTCACAGAGATCAGGATGACAAAGAAATTAAGATGAATGATATAGCGAGGGTCGTAATTCGTACGACGCAGCCATTGTTTTATGATAGTTATCGTAAAAATCGAATTACCGGTAGTCTTATTTTTGTAGACGAACACACCAACGAAACCGTTGGTGCAGGTATGATAATATAAATTTTTGTCTCACCTGACTTTATAAAGACCAAAACGTATAAATTGTCAGGTGAGACGCTACTCCCTTCCTTGAAAGGCTTATAATCTGCAAGATTTTCAAAAAAATATTTTCTGGCTATTCCTATCTGTCAAACTTTTAACTTATCTTTTCGCTGGATTTGACCATATTCCTTACCGCTTTTTGCTTTTATCTCTTATTTTTAAGAGCTTTAATTAAAGCAGGCCGTCAATAACTAATTACAACAGACCTATAAAACTCCTCAAATTTATATCTACTCCGGTAATAATAAATTGGGGTGTACCGAACAAATATCCTTTAACTTCTTTTGAAGCGTAAAGTCGCAATTGAACAATTCTAATGGTTGAAATTATCCTACTTGAAGACAATGAGCTCGAAGCTACCTTGTTCGAGTCTGCTATCCAAGATCTGGATATAGCCACTCGTTTGCATATCGTTCCCGATGAAAAAGGTATCAAAGAAAAGCTAGATCAGTGGAATCAACCATCTAATGGCAATACATTTATCATTTTCCTTGATATGTATACACCTGAAAAAACTGGACTTGAGATATTGGAAGAAATCAAGTCTCATCCTGTGTTTCCTGTTTGCGATGTAGTTATGCTAACTGGACTTTCTGATGAAAAAGTCATCCAAAAAGCTTACCAACAAGGTATTCAGGCCTATTTAAACAAACCCATTGATTATGAAGAACTTGTTAACCTAACACAAGGTGTTATCAACTTCTTTTCTTTACCGCGACAGCAGTAATCTGCATTCGTTTTTGGCGCAAGCCTAAACTCCATAGCCCTGCCAAAATAGCAACCAAAGCAATCCCGATAAAAGCAAATCTCAGACCGTACCACTCTCCTACCAGCCCAATTAATGGCGGTGAAATCAAATAGCCGATAATGCCAGCCGTAGCGATTGCTGCAATCCCCTGTTCCGCATTTGCCGAGACATCGGCACCCAAAATGAATAACAAAGGAACTACAATCGAAAAGCCAATCCCAGCTATAAAAAAACCAATTATACTCAGACCAATACTTAGCTCCATCACAGTGAGTAGCAGCCCAATGGCCCCCAGTAAACAGCCGATGGTTACCATGGTAATTGCCGTGTAATGCTTCCGCAGATGATCCCCGGAAAAGCGCCCCACTGCCATGGCTCCGGAAAAAGCAGCAAAACCCATACTCGCTAAAAATAAGCCTGTATCATGGCTATTACGCAAATAAATAGCACTCCAGTCTGCAATTGCACCTTCCCCCATCATGATGAAAAAGCCAATCAAAACATAAGCCCATACGGCTTTATCTGGCCAACTTAATCGTTGTCTTTTGCTTTCGCCTGGCTCAATTTGATCCAATCCTCTTTTAATGACAAACAATAAAATCAGCATCAATCCGATCATCATAACTTGCTGCTGGCTGAAGGTAAT
>JALEHC010000347.1 GCA_022763215.1 Saprospiraceae bacterium | reverse complement strand
TTCTTCGGGCATTTTTCCAAAATTGCGGAACTGATAAGTGAAGCTGAGCATTACATAGCGCTGTAATACTTGCGTTTGTGCATCCTCGATATAAGTTTCTGTGATATTTCGTTGAATGCTGGTGTTTTGGCCCAGAATATCAAAAACAGATAGGGTGATTTCTCCCAATTTATTTTTGAAGACCTTTTTTCCAATATCAGCACTCCATAAGAAGAAATCCTGATCCAAATCGTCCGAATACCCAGAAAATAACTGGTGATTCAGGCTTGAGCGAAATACAAAATCACCTCCGAAAATCAAATTAACGCCCACTTCCGAAGTTTGCTGAAAATAGCGCGTATCCAAGTTGGTGTTGATGCTGTTGGTTACATCATTATAGCTCGAATTGGAAGAAACAGTAAAATCTACATTTTCACTGATATTGCTACTCAACACCAATCCTAAGCCAAAGGTGGTATTGTTGGCATAGTTTAGTTGATCATTAACCAAACCTGGGAGTCTGTTGAAGTTGGTAGACAAGGTCATATTCAGATTGGACTTAAGCGCACTGACCGGCATACCATAGGTCATAAATGCTCGGGCACTCCAGTTGCCATCCAAATTGACAGGCTGCGTAAACTGGCCACCACGAGGTAAGACTACGCTATTCAAAATCAGGGTATCTGCGGAAGCAATGAAGGTACTATTGGCCACATAATCATCCGTATAAGTACCACCGATCAATGCATAAAATACAGTAGCTTTTTCGGTATTACTCTTTGAGTAACGCATAAAGAGTCGGTGCTGATAGTTTTGACGTAAGTCAGCATTCCCGGCACTGAGTTGTAATGGATTAGAGTTGTTAACGACTTCCTGAAGCTGATTGACACTCGGTGGGTTGGTACTGGTACGGTAGAAAATTCGCAGATTTTCCTGACGACTAAAGTTGAATCGCGCCATCGCAAAAGGCAATAAATTGCGGAAACTACGATCGATTTGATTATCAAAAGGAAATTGCTGCTCATTTTGCAAATCTGCCCATTGATAATTCATACGAATCATAAAAAATTTCTCGCGATTAAACGAACGATATCCTACCCCTGCCCGATGCGTAATGTAGTCACTCTTGAAAACATTACTTAAGCCATCGTTTTGAGCAGTATAATCATCTGTCGCATCCTCAAAATCAAACGTATATCGATCAGAGTCATCTTCTCGATAAGAAGCACTATAATTGAATTGCAAACCGCCTGCTTCACCTAATGGCTCGGTATAGTCAATATTGGAAGACATTGACCAGCCATCAGTTTGTAAATCGTTAAACTGATTGAGGTCATTATTGAGCAAAAAGCTTTCTCCTGTATTTTCAGAATAATCTGTATTGATCCGAATCGAGAAAGTACGGCCTCTTTTTTCAAAACGGTGGCGATACAAAAGCGTATTCGAAAAATCAATAGCGGCCAAATCACTTGAAAAGTCATAATTCGTTTCACTCAATACATTGTCGCCAGCTAAAGTCTGACCAAATGTATTTTCCATGCCTTCATTTTGCTGGATGGTTAGCCTTGGCCTAATCAAAATACTATTGTTGTCATTAATCCGATAGTCCAAACGCATGTTGGCGCGGTGATTAATATTTTTGGAAGTAGATTGGGTTTCTTCTTCATATACTTGCTCAAAATCAAATCGGTCACCAAAAAACTCTTGATCTATCTGCTGGTCAATGGTCGTTTCTGCCTGATTGAAGAAATAACTTCCGGCTATCTCGACTTTTTCGCCCCACTCATCATTATAGTTTAACCCAATTGCATGGGTTTGTACAATACCTCCTTGTTGATTCACCAAAAAGTCACCGGAACCACCTCCTCGGCCACCACGTCGACCACGGCCTCTACCCGATGAACCTACGACTCCGAGCAAATCTTCCGAGGCAAAATTTTGCTGATTGATATTGTTTGACTGGCCAATAATCGAAATTCGTTGGTCACCATTAAAAATATTGGTATTTCCTCCCGCTTTATATCGGCTGGCCTCCCCTTGATCTTCATACCCCAAGCCTGCATAGAGCTTACCGAATTGGCCCGCTCGCATATTGGGTTTGGTCACAATATTGATTGTTTTGGTAGTTTCACCATCTTCTACCCCCGAAAATTGAGCTTGCTCACTCGACTGGTCAAATACCTGAATAGCCTGAATAACATTCGCGGGTAAATTACGGAGGGCAGCCGTCGGGTCATTTCCAAAAAATCGTTTTCCGTCAACCAAGACTTCTTTTACATCTTCGCCTTGTGCTTGTACTTTACCGTTTTGTACAACCACCCCTGGCATTTTTTTGATCAGGTCTTCTGCCGTTGCATCCGGATTGGTTTTATAGGCATTGGCATTGTACTGAGTCGTATCTCCCAACTGCGTGGCTAGCGGCGCCTTTTCTTTCACTTCCACTTGTTCCAAATCTGTTGCTGCGGTGATAGGTTCTATTCGCAAGCGAATATTGCTATTCGTAACTTCAATCGCTTGTTCTACCGGAAGGTACCCCAGATAAGTTATCGTAAGCTGATAATTGCCAGGACGGACATCATCTAATTTGAATAAGCCTCTTTCATTTGTGACGGTACTTTTCTCCTCTGCTCCTTGCTCACCAGAAAGAGCCACATGCGCACCAATCAGTGCTTCCTCACTTTTCTGATCTTTCACGATACCTGAAATGGAATAGCTTTGCGCAACTACACTACCGGCAAACAGAAAAAAAGCGAAGAAATACAGTAATTTTTTCATATGTTTAAATTATTTCCGCAGCTTCGCAATTTGCAGAA
>JALEHC010000346.1 GCA_022763215.1 Saprospiraceae bacterium | reverse complement strand
TGGCCGGATCGTACAACAAAAAGCCGGTGAATCCTTTGGTGAAAACCGGTGATTCATGCACCATTTGTGCAAGTTGTTGTGTCTTGGAAAGAGGCAGTTTTTTAGTCGTATTACACTGCCAAAGGAAGAAAGGCAGACACGCAAATAACAGGTATTTTGTTATTTTGGCTTTGAGTAGGTGCATAATCTTTTAATGTTGATACGATGAAGATAAAATTTAGCTGTTGGATCTGGTGCTTTTTAACTTTAAAAATAATGGCTCAGGATGCAACTTTGCCTTTCGAACAAGCCTGGAAGTCAGTGGTGGTACTGGAAAATCGAAATCAGGCCATTCCGATTGGTGATTTGACAAGCCTGCAGGCGGCCTACCTTTCGCCTGACGGCTCGGTAAATGCAACACAACAAGCCGAGTTTTTGAAGCTTTTTCGGCGCTACGCGCCTATCGAGTTGGTTAGTGATCCTGCAGCTACCGAAAATTTCAACTACTTTATTTATCCCACTACTCAGGCAGCAATTTCGCCCGCAAAACTGGATGCACTTCGCAAGCTCGCTGACCAAGGTACGCTGGTGACCCTACTCATTGGTAGCGAAGAAGACTGGCTGCAATGTCCGCTATTGCGTTTTTCAGATGCCGTTCTTTATTTGACACAGCCTTCGGAAATAGCTTTTCAGGTGGTGCCACAAATTCTGTTTGGCGGCTTGGCGGCTAAAGGCCGCTTAGCTCGTAATTTGGGCATGCAACCGGGCGTATATGTGCAGGGGCTGGGGGTACAGACCAAGGGCGGGCTACGCTTGTCTTATGTGCCGCCACAAGTGGCCAAAATGGATGCGGATTTGCTGCGCGACAGCCTGCGTACAATCGTACAAGAAGGCATTGCCAAGAAGGCTTATCCGGGAGCGCAGGTATTGGTAGCGAAAGCCGGACAAGTCGTCTTTTTTGAGACCTTTGGCCATCATACCTATGAGGCCAAAAAAGCCGTACAGGAAGATGATTTGTATGATTTTGCATCTGTTACCAAGGTTACTTCTGCCTTGGGAGCTCTGATCAAATTGCATGGCGAAGGCCGCTTCAAACTGGATGCAACTTTTCCGACTTACTGGCCAGATATGGAAGATAGCAACAAGGATACACTCACCTTTCGGGAAATGCTGTCACATCATGCCAAGCTTATGCCCTGGATTCCATACTGGCGTACCACTTTGCGTGGAAATGCTCGCTACCCTTGGCGCAAGCGCTGGGATGGTGCGATGCTTAATGATTATAAATTTAAGTGGTGGACTTTCAAGCGCGACTCGTCGCGTCGGTATCCGGTGCGGATTACGGATGATTTGTGGTTGCATCGTTCGTACAAAGACAAAATTTATAAAGCCATACGCAAATCACCTTTAAATGAAAAAGAAGGATATGTGTATTCGGGTTTGTTGTTTTATATCCTTCCGGAAATGGTCGAACGCATGGTCGGACAAGACTATGAAACCTATTTGCAAGAGCAGTTTTATCGGCCGCTTGGCGCAAATACGATTGGGTATAATCCATATCAGCGATTTCCGCTAGAGCGGATTGTTCCGACGGAAGTGGATACCTTTTTTCGAATGCAAAAGTTGCACGGCACAGTGCATGATGAAGGTGCTGCAATGATGGGCGGGGTATCGGCCAATGCCGGATTGTTTGGTACGGCCAATGATTTGGCGAAATTGTTTCAGATGTATCAGAATGGCGGGACTTATGGTGGAGCGGTCTATTTGGCGAAAGCCAGCCTAGATACGTTCAATACCCGGCATTTTGCGGAAGCAGAAAACCGAAGAGGGCTCGGTTTTGACAAACCATTGCTGGAGTACGATGCAGCTAAGTCGTATGTTGCACAATCTGCTTCGGATGCCAGTTTTGGGCATTCTGGTTATACCGGCACTTTTGTATGGGCGGACCCGGAGAAAGAGCTGTTATTTATCTTTTTTTCCAATCGGGTATATCCAAGTCGGGACAATCGAGCTTTATATATCCACAACCTTCGACCGAGAATGCATCAGGCGGTTTATGATGCTTTAGAAAAGCCGATGGAATAGAATTTTGCAATTGAGCCTACTGTCAAAGGGAATATTTACGAATTCAGAGATATAATAGATATTTTGTGGATTACTTTCCAATTCAAAATAATATCTTTCGGAAAGAAGAGAATGGCATTAGTAGAGGAGGTCACTTTGGGGCTTCGTCTTACTTTTTATTTTGCAAAAAAATCTGGTATGCAGCACTACTTTACAAAATTTGTATTTTCTATTTTTTTCACCCTGATGATTGCTACAACTTTGCAGGCGCAGTATTGTATGCCATCTTCTAACTGTTCGGTAGGGGATGGAATACGAGAATTTGGTATAGCCGGCTTTTTGAATGTTACAGAATGTGAAGCAGACGATGGCATAGCTGGCTATGGTGATTTTACAGACCTTGCTGCTATCGAACTTGGGCAGGGGGTACCTTACACTGTTGTCCTGAGATCTGGTTTTTCTAATCAGGAAATGTCTATATGGATTGATGCAGATGACAGTGAATCTTTCGAAACAGACGAATTAATATTGATTGACGAGCCAGTAGGTACCGAGCAAGTATTTGCTGAGGCTTTGATTCCGGCAGATATGCCCATGGGGACGCACCGTTTGCGCGTACAGGCAGCCTATTTTGCGCCGAGTAGCGAAGATGCTTGTGTGCAAGGCACTTTTGGTGAAACCGAAGACTACACGGTTACGATTGGCCCACCACCAGCTTGTTTGCCGGTTAGTGGCTTGACGCTTGATGGTGTTGGTGCAACGACGGCACAAATTTCCTGGACCGAAAATGGCGATGCAACAGCTTGGGATATAGAATTTGGAGTAGCTGGTTTTGCACCGACAGGTATGCCTAACCCTGGTTATGATGATGTGACCAATCCAGGCATGATTTCAGGTTTGGTTCCAACAACGACTTTTGAAGCTTATGTACGTGCAGATTGTGGCATGGACAATGAAAATGTATCGACTTGGACCGGGCCGATTACGTTTACAACTTTGTGTGCTGAATTTGTACCGCCTTATTATGAAGGTTTTGCAACCATTACACCTGATTGTTGGGATGAGTTTGGTGGAGGTACATTAGCAGAAGGCCCGATAGATGTTGGGTTTGATGATTGGTTCTCGTGGGGTTTTGGTAATAATGGCGAAACAAATGGTGCTTACCGACTTAGCTTGTTCTTTTCTTTTGCGAATAACTGGTTGATCTCACCAATTTTTGATTTGACAAGTGGCGATCCATATCAGGTCGAATTTGATTTTGCCCTTACGGCAAATGGTATTCCTGAAGCCACCAACCTCGATATAGATGATGAAGTTCACTTCTTAGTGAGTACCGATAATGGTTCGACTTGGACGGATTTGCAAGTGTGGACTTCAGAAGATAATGTCAATCCGGCAGGCGAAAAAATTATTATCGACTTGGCAGATTATGAGGGCGAAATGGTACAGTTTGCATTTTATGGAACAACGGGTGAAATCGATGAATTTATTTTCTCAGATGTATTTGTTGACAACTTTTATGTGCGGGTACCGCCTACTTGTATCGAGGTTTCTGGTATTACGGCCATTAATGTTACTGGTGAAAGTGCGGTGATTCTCTGGACAGAAAATGGCGATGCCGGAGTGTGGGATTTGGAGTTCGGCCCCGCTGGCTTTGTGCCTACAGGCGAACCAAGCCCTGGCTATGATGATATCGCAAACCCTGCATTATTAAATAATCTAGATGCGGTAACTGCTTATGATGTATACATTCGAGCAGATTGTGGTGATGATGATGTGTCTTTATGGATTGGGCCGCTGACATTTACTACTGGTTGTACTGCGTTTGAACCACCTTATCAGGAAGACTTTACGCTCCCCGAACCAAACTGTTGGGAAAAAGCAGATAATGGAGATTATACGACTGGCCCTGAAGGCTTTGGCTTTAGCTCTTGGTTTTCGGATGGTTTTGCCAATGATGGCTTTTCTGGTGCCCAGAAAATTAATCTATTTACATTGGGTAAAAACGACTGGTTGATTTCCCCGATTATTGATGGTACCAATGGAGGTCCTTATCAGGTCGAATTTGATGTGGCAATCACGCTGTTTAGCTCCCCAAGTCCGGGTGTAATGGGATCAGATGACGAAGTACGCTTTCTGATTAGCATTGATAATGGTGATAACTGGGAAACACTGGAAATTTGGGACAATACCACTATGTTACCAGATACAGGCCAGCATTATGTGATTGATTTAGCAGATTATGCTGGGCAAAATATGATCTTCGCTTTCTGGGGTACAGAAGGAGAAGTAGATGATGTAGAAGATGTTGACTTCTTCGTAGATAATTTTGAAGTTGTCGATGGCCCAAATGCCTTGGATGCAACGG
The DNA here is from genome assembly GCA_022763215.1 of Saprospiraceae bacterium. Taxonomy (GTDB): domain Bacteria; phylum Bacteroidota; class Bacteroidia; order Chitinophagales; family Saprospiraceae; genus JALEHC01. The sequence goes on along the minus strand of JALEHC010000346.1, from coordinate 9,693 downwards.
CTGAAGTATTGAATATCAATTGTAGTGGTGACGGTGATGGCCGTATCGAACTGGATGTAACAGGCGGTGATCCTCCTTATCAGTTTGAATGGTCGAATGGTGATGTGACCAGCTTGATTTTTGATTTGCCGGCAGGCGAATATACCTGTACGATTACGGATGGATTGGGCAACATGATCATCTTCGGACCTTATATCATTGGTGCGGAACAATTGGGAACAACCATTACAGTTGAAAATGAAACTGCTATTAATGCCAACGATGGTAGTATCGATCTTGAAGTAGATGGGGGCAATGAGCCTTATACTTATTTCTGGAGCAATGGCGCTACCACTCAGGATTTGGAAAATCTGGCCGCGGGAGAATACTGCGTAACCATCACTGATGTCAATAACTGTGAAACGGTAGAATGTGTAACAGTATCAAGTCCGGTTTCGAATTATGAAATTACCGGATTATCCCGTTTTGATGTCTATCCGAACCCGGTAAGAAATGAGTGGCTACAGGTTAATTTTGCTTTCGCAAATACCAAGCAGGTGCGACTGAGTGTGCTCAATACATTGGGCCAAACGATGACTATCCAAGAATTTGATGGTGTATCGGATGTCTCGCATCGCCTCAATTTGTCAGATTTGCCGAAAGGCATATACTTCGTACAACTCATGGATGTAAACAGTAAACAACTCGTGACCAGACGAATTGTGAAACAATAAGCAAACAATTATTGCTGAACAAAAAGTCCTTTCTTGTAATTATAAGAAAGGACTTTTTATTTGTACCTGATAACCTTAAAGTTATGACTAACACAAAACACCTTCTTTGGCTACTGCTACTGTGCAGCCTTTCTTCTTGTCATCTGGGCCGCTTCGTATGGTTTAATTATGCCAATATTACGGACCACAAAATTTTTCCATATACGGAAGTAGAAACGTCTGATCAGCCGTTCCGTTTCACTGATGCAACAGACAGTAAATTGGCGAGCTACCTGGATAGTATCAAATTTAGTAAGGACGACGAAAGCTGGAATTTGGATGAATACCTCGATGAGGAAACCCGAACGGTCAGTTTTGTCGTGGTAAAAAACGACAGCCTGCTGTTTGAAAAGTATTATGAAGGGTATGATCGAGATGATATTGCAAATATCTTTTCAGTTTCGAAATCGGTGACTTCCCTCTTAGTGGGAATTGCTCTGGATGAAGGCAAGTTGAAAAGTGTAGATGATCCGATCACCGATTATATTCCGGAGCTAAAAGAGGGGCATCCGTATTTTCAGAAATTGACCCTGCAACACTTGCTGGATATGCGCTCGGGTATTGATTATGACGAGTCTTACACCAATCCCTTCAAGCACATGGCAAAGCTATATTACGGCAAAGATCAGTTGGGGCAAATCGTCAAAATGGATTTTTCATACGAGCCAGGAACTGTGCATGAATACCAAAGTGTAAGTACGACTTTGCTTGGTATTGCAGTGGAAAAGGCAACCGGCATGGAGCTAGGCAATTACTTAGAAACGAAAGTCTGGAAACCAATGGGCATGGAAAATCGAGCGACTTGGAGTGTAGACGACAAGCGCAACAGAACAACAAAAGCCTATTGTTGTCTGAATACGACCGCTATTGATCTGGCTAAAATCGCACGCTTATACTTGAATAAAGGAATGTGGAATGGTCAACGAATTGTTTCAGAAGCGTGGATCGATGCGTCGACTACCCCAAAACTCGATAATGATAGCTACCAAAACCAATGGTATAGCGTTTCAGGAATCGCTCGTAAAGACGGGGAAGAGCTCATCTATAGCGACTCTATCAGTGCCGTTCAGGCAGCAGAAGAACTGGGGTATCCAGCTTTTTATGTCGATGAGAAAGAGGCAAGCTCGGGGCAGTGGCATATTCATTATGGCTCTAATGATTTTTATGCATTGGGGATTTTGGGACAGCATATTTTTATTGATCCGGATTATGATCTGATCATCGTTCGGCTTGGTGAAAAGTATGATGATAGTTATTTCCGCATGTACAATGTCATCAGGAAGGTTATTAAAGCAAAAGGATAGCTGCAGCCTTGAGATAGTAAAAGAAGTTCTAATATTTAGGGTGAAACATTTTGTTTAAAACAAAAAGTTTGTATCTTGCCTTTGGAAGGGAACTTGCTCCGGAAGCATATTATTTAGATCATACTATCATTTAGACAAGTCCTGCTTGTTATCAGTCGGTTTTAGTTGGCTACACTTTCGTGTAAATGTAGCACAGTTTGCTCGTGGCCTTGACACATGTTTTATGCAGTTGTTAAGGTTCTCACGGCCTACATTGCTATACTTATGCTATACTTTGCTAAGTGACGGATCAGCATTGCAAACAAGTAACGTTTTGTGCTTACAAATTTCACTTGTTTGTAATTCTGTCTAACTATCTGTATCCGTTTTGATGCCATTTATCTGAGTCAGATAATGAGAGAGGAGTTGTTCTAAGAGGAAGAGAAAACTTGGCATAAAGATGTTTGACAGAGCTATCTTACATCTCGATCTGGACGCTTTTTTTGTTTCGGTTGAGTGTTTGCGCAATAGCGCACTGAAAGGAAAACCCGTCATTATAGGCGGTAGTAGCGGACGAGGAGTTGTTGCATCTTGTAGTTATGAAGCCCGTCGATTTGGTGTGCATGCTGCCATGCCCGTTAAAATGGCCTTGCGGTTGTGTCCAGATGCTATTTTGCTAAAAGGCGATATGGAAGCGTATTCACGTTATTCCAAACTGGTCACGGAAGTCGTTCGTGCAGAAAGTCCGCTTTTTGAAAAGTCTTCTATCGATGAGTTTTACGTCGATCTCAGTGGCATGGATCGCTACGTGGGCTGCTGGCAGTGGTCGCGAGAGCTTCGACAAAAAATCATGCGGGAAACAGGACTACCCATTTCAACCGGATTGGCAATCAATAAACTAGTTTCCAAAATTGGAACGGGAGAAGCCAAGCCAAACGGGGAGCAACTGGTGCAAGCTGGTATCGAAAAACAATTTATTGCACCACTCACCGTCAGCAAATTGCCTTCCGTCGGAAAAGTTACTTGCAAAAAGCTGCGCTTCATGGGTATTCGCACCATCCAAACGCTCAGCAATATTCCGCCTCGCTTGTTACTACGTGAATTTGGACAACAAGGTAATAGCCTCTGGAAAAAAGCCAATGCCATAGATGATGCCCCAGTTGTGCCATATACCGATCAAAAATCAGTCTCAACCGAACGAACCTTTCAGCTCGATACCATCGATGTGCGCCAACTCAAATCGGTGCTCAATCGTATGCTTAGTAAGCTGGCTTTTGAATTGCGACAAGACCAGCGATTAGCGTCCATCGTTACCATAAAAATTCGCTATACGGATTTCAATACGTATACCAAACAACGAAAAATACCGTATACCGCGAATGACAAAATCTTGATCCGCCACGTATATGAGTTATTCGATCAGTTATTTGAACGGAGGCAACTCATTCGACTGATTGGCGTACGCCTGAGCGGACTGGTTCGCGGAAGGCCCCAAATGGAACTGTTTGAAGAAACAGAAGACGAACGCTTGCTCAAAACCATGGACCAGATTCGTAAGCGATTTGGTAGTAAGGCAGTAATGCGGGCAGTAGGACTGTGATATGAATGTACCTCAACTGTCATACATATTACAGCTTGCGCTACGGCACGCTTTCGCCCGCACAATTGGTGGCTTACGCCCAAAAATGGGGTATCCGACAATTAGCATTGACGGATATCAATCAAACCAGTGCTGTATTTGAGTTTGTAGCGTATTGCCGGAAGGCTGGAATTCATCCGGTTGTAGGGATCGACTTTCGTCAAAATGATCAGCGTCGATACATCGGCCTGGCACATAATGAAGAAGGTTTTCGGGAACTCAATCAACTACTTTCTCAGGCTTCCCTTTCGGGAAAACCATTGCCGGAAGTAGCACCACCAATGGAGCATGCTTCTATCATTTATCCACGCTTGCTAAAGCCAATTACGGACTTTCGTCCAAATGAATTGCTGGGTATTCGGCCAGAGCATGTCAATTTGTTGTATGCCAATGACTTACTCAATTATCCAGAAAAGCTGGTTGCATTGGCACCCGTCACTTTTGTAGATGATAAAGGCTATGAATTGCATCGATTACTTCGGGCTATCGACCAAAATGTAGTGCTTACCCGACTCGACAAAAAACGCATGGCCAAAAAAACAGAACGTTTGATGCCACCAGAAACACTTCAAACTTTCTATGAACAATACCCGCGTATTTTGCGCAATACAGAACAATTGTTGAAACGTTGCCAAATAGACTTCCAGGCGGGGCTTCATCACAACCGACAAACATTTACCGGAGCAAAAGAAAGTGATTTTGTTCTGCTCCGGAAACTAGCCACCCATGGCTGCAAAAAACGTTATGGCGAACACCATCGTCAGGCTATGGAACGAGTGAAAAAGGAATTGAGCGTCATTCAAAAACAGAATTTTTGCGCTTATTTTCTAATCACCTGGGATATTGTAAGGTATGCCGAATCTATGGGCTATCATCATGTTGGCCGGGGAAGTGGAGCCAACTCCATTGTTGCTTATTGTTTGCGTATTACAGATGTTGACCCTTTGGAACTCGATTTGTATTTCGAACGATTTATCAATCCATATCGGGCTTCACCACCTGATTTTGATATCGATTTTTCGTGGGATGAACGAGATGATGTCATCGATTATATTTTCAAACGATATGGCCGCGACTATGTCGCACTACTAGCAACTTACTCTCGGTTTAAAGGTCGTGCAATTATTCGAGAACTGGGGAAAGTGTTTGGTTTGCCGAAAGGCGAAATCGACAAAATAGTTGATCAACCAGAAAGTGAAGATGTACATCCCTTAGCTAAAGAAATTTTCAGGTATGGACCTCTGATGGAAAATTTTCCAAATCACCTGTCTATTCATGCAGGAGGCATTTTGATTAGTGAACGGCCCATTAATTATTATACTCCTCTGCAAATGATGCCCAAAGGCTTTCCAATTTCGCACTTTGATATGCACCATGCGGAAGACTGGGGTTTTCACAAATACGATGTACTGAGTCAAAGAGGACTTGGTCATATAAAGGATGCCGTAGAACTCATCAAACGCAACCAAGGCAAAGCAGTCGATATTTATGAGGTGGAGCAAATTAAACAAGATGCGAAGGTACGAGCACAGCTAACGTCTGGGCTTTGTATGGGGTGCTTTTATATCGAGTCACCTGCTATGCGCGGATTGCTGCAAAAACTTCGTTGCGATAATTATATACACTTGGTAGCTGCCAGCTCGATTATTCGCCCCGGAGTAGCCAAATCAGGGATGATGCGGGCTTATATTCAGCGATTTCATCAGCCTCATTCGTACCAATATTTGCATCCAGTATTTGAAGAACATCTGGGCGAAACCTTTGGTATCATGGTATACCAAGAAGATGTAATGAAAATTGTTCACCATTTTGCAGGCCTTGATCTGGATGAAAGCGACGTAATTCGGCGTATCATGACCGGCAAGAAATACCAAGGTGATACCTTTGAACGCCTGCGCCAAAAGTATTTTGATAATTGCAAAGAGCGCGGCCACAGCCCAGCACTAGCTGAAGAAGTATGGCGACAGATTGAAAGTTTCTCAGGTTATTCTTTTTGCAAAGCACATTCTGCCAGTTTTGCGGTGGAAAGCTTTCAGAGTTTATACCTCAAAGCTTATTTTCCGCTTGAATTTATGGTTGCCGTAATCAATAATTTTGGTGGCTTTTATCAGACCGAGTACTACTTTCATGAAGCTCGGATGAGTGGGGCCAACATTCATGCACCTTGTGTCAATCACAGTAATTATCTGACAACTATCGAGGGCAAGGATATTTATATCGGCTTTATTCACTTGCATCAAATGGAAAAACAGCTGAGTCACAAGATCGTCTATCAGCGGAGTATTGGAGGAAATTTTCGCGATTTAGCTGATTTTGTCAATCGTGTCGATATTTCAGCGGAACAGCTGGAAATTCTGATTCGTATCGGCGCTTTTCGGTTTACCGGAAAAAATAAATATGAATTGATGTGGGAAAAAAATGCAGTCTTTAATCCACATCAAAAGTTTGAATCTTCCTTGTCCTTATTTGATGAACCTGCCGAGGCTTATCAATTACCTGACTTGAAAGAAGGTGAACACGATCAGGCATTTGATGAAATCGAGTTACTGGGCTTTCCATTATGTTCCCCATTTGAGCTTTTGCAGGAAGACAATTGCTACGACTGTGTCGATAGCTCTTTTTTTGAGGACAAAGCTGGCCAATACATCAAAATCTTGGGGTATTATGTTTGCAAGAAAAGCGTCCGAGCTAGTAATCAGAAAATGATGGCCTTCGGCACTTGGTTAGACCTAAAAGGTCGTTTTTTTGATACGACGCACTTTCCCAATTTCTTGAAACGCTTCCCCTTCAAAGGCAAAGGTATCTACAAGATGGAGGGCAAAATTGTCGATGACTTTGGCTTTAAAAGCCTGGAAGTCGTGCGTATGGAACGCTTGCCTTTTGTCAAAGACGAACGCTATTAAATCAAAAAGCAGTGCCGTAAATACGAATATCATCAATCCAGGTATGACTCAGCGTTCGGTTACTCGCGTCGATGTACAAACGAGCACTAACGCCCTGCATCAGGTCAAACGGCCCGTCAGTATAGTGCGTCCACTCACGGCCCGAGAGTATATCGCCGGTTTCCAGGCGTAAATAATTAGAAGGGATTGCACCATCCTGAATACTTAAATGTATCGCAGCACCATAGTCCGTTTTGATCCAACCTTCTAACTCAATGCGGTAATTTTCTTCGAACGGGCCAATATCAAGACTTAGATTCGGCGTTCCGCACCATCCAAAAATATTTAGGCAGGCTTCAGAATCATTGGCACTGTCTTCATCCGTAATATTGATTTCTCCAGTATTAATAGTGAATTCGTTGAGGTCAGCAGCCGTTTCAAAATCATTTGCGTAAAGCAAAACCCGATTATCGGTTGATTTGGAACAAGAAAAAAGGAAAGTAAAGACAAGAAGCGTGAAAAGTAGGCGAATCATGTGCAAGACGTTTTAGTTTTCTGAATTACTGCTAAAACGTCAATAGGAGGGAGTATCGTAAAAATGCCCAAAGCTTTAACACTTTGGGCGCTCTGTTTATGCCTTTTTGGCTTGTATAGTAGGATTATTGTCCTTCAACTTGTCGCTATATTTCGCTCTTAACTTTTGAAGCTTGGGCGAAATGACCACTTGGCAGTAAGGGTAACCCTCGTTGCGTTTGTAAAAATTCTGATGAAAATCCTCTGCTTTGTGAAAAGCTTCATAAGCGGCTAATTCTGTTACAATAGGATCATTATATTCCGATTGTATCTCTTCCATGATAGCTTGTGCCGCTGCTTTTTGCTCATCATTGTGATAAAAAATAGCAGAGCGATACTGAGGCCCTTTATCCGCACCCTGTCGATTGAGCGTCGTCGGATCATGCGTCAGCAAATGTATCCGCAGTAGGTCTTCATAGCTGATCTGACTTTCGTCAAATGTAACCTGAATAGCTTCTGCATGCTTTGTATTTCCGGTTTTTACCCGATCGTAGGTAGCCGTTTCCGCAGCCCCTCCGCTATATCCTGAGTTAACATTTAATACGCCTTTCAGTTGCTGAAAGATCGCTTCGGTACACCAAAAGCAACCACCGGCAAAAGTGGCCGTTCGCAAACTTGTAGTATTGACTTTTTTGAGGGAGGCCGAATTGATACAATAGCGCAGGCCACTTGGCATCGGTCCATCCGGAAAAATATGACCAAGGTGTGCGTCGCACACATTACACACCACTTCTATCCGGCGCATACCATGCGACAGGTCTTTTTCATATTTGACGTTATTTTCTCTAACCGGTTGCGTAAAGCTCGGCCAGCCAGTCCCTGATTCGAACTTCTGGCGAGAGTCAAACAACCAGGTGTCACAACAAGCACAGCCATAAAGTGCGGGCTCAAATATAGAGCAGTGCTCGCCACTGAAGGCACGCTCGGTACCTTTTTGGCGTGTAATGCGATACACTTCAGGCGAAAGCTGTGCTTTCCACTCTTCATCAGTTTTCTCCACTCTTTTGGGCGGTGTCGGATTCCCTTTGTTGGCAAACTTGATAATGTCTAACCAGTTAAGCATAGAATATTTTGATTTTATACTACTTAATACACTAAAAACCAATAATAGTTGCTTTTTGCCTGGGGCGGCAAATACCAATCTGGTAGGTAATTGCTACAGCTGTCTTGGTCAGGACAGCTATGTGCTAATGTTTTTTAATGGACAAACTTCACTTACCTAGAATTCCGTCTAACTGCTTAAAAGCAAAAGCCCGTCTCCGCCTAAGGCGGAAAACGGGCTCATCATTACTAACGTTCCTGATTTTTTATTTTCGGGATGAAGTATTGTAGCCAACCGATAGACCGAAGCGGTGTCCGTCTTTATTAGGGATAAAGAAGAAATTGATCGGAATATTCAGATTGCCAGATTTAAGTGTTTTACCAATACCAAAAACAAAATTGGATACCAGCTCAAGGCCACCTCGACTGTCAAATCTTCGCTCGGTTTCATACGGAAGAGGCATTCCTGGATTTTCTTCAAACCATTCTTTTTCGAGATGCCAAACCTGATTTTCATCATAATAACCTCGGGCTCCTTTTGTCAGGTAAATAATCGGACCAAACGCTAATTCCCAACCATTTTTGTTACTGCGCATACCGTTTAGAATGGATATACTTGGAATGAATAAGCCTTGATCTAATCCGGTAATTATAGGGATGAATTCGAATAATGCCTGGAAATTTCCCTGATTAAGGTATTGTGCTTCAAACTGATACCCAAACTGAAACATAACCGGCATGGCATCATATCCTCCTTCATCGCGGGGTGCTGCAAAATATTCGCCCGTATTGCCAGATATATAGGTAACTCCCATTCTTGGGCCATTCAGGCTGAGTTTGTCCGTTTCAGGGGTATTGATTTTGTTGCTGTAATCATACTTTTTGGTAAGCTTGTTGACCAGCGTTTGATCTGAAGCTATCCCTAACATTTTTTCAATAGAAAGCTGCAACATAGCTGATATTTGCTGGCGCAAGTCAAGAAATTCCATGAGTTCTGTCTGTATGATTTCTTCTTTTCCAATGTCGATAAGTCGAAGACTCACTACTATGCGTTCTTCATACAGCTCAATGCTACCCGTTAGAATATGATCAACCTTTAGTTTTTTACCAACTTCAATTAGGCAAAGGCGACCAAAACAATCCGTCAGCTTAGTGTTTTGTTGTTCGGCCAGATACTCCATGTCGTATCGGTCAAGTACTCGATATTTTCCAGTTTTCATTAACTCCTTTCGGGCCAGGCTGCCGGCTTGTTCGGCATCTATGTTCAGCCCTTTTACATCAAAATAGGAAACAGCTGCAGTTAGCAAGTTTGATTCTTGTGCCATAGTAAAAGTAGCCAGGCAGAGTGCGATTAATGTTAAAAATTTCGTTTTCATCATGTCCTTTTTGGTTTATTAATGCGGGAAAATCGAAAATTTGATCTTCCTGTTACGGTTCAAATTTGGGACTAATTGAGGTGGGAATAGAAGGACATTCAGCTTTCGCTAAATTTGTTTTTATTGAATCGTGAAAAGGAGGCACTA
>JALEHC010000345.1 GCA_022763215.1 Saprospiraceae bacterium | reverse complement strand
GACGGTACCTTTCTATCATTTGGAGAAGTCTAAAAAAACTTATCTGGGAGGAAAAACTTTTTCATTCGTTATTAACATAGAATTGAATGATTCATCCAAAAACAACCCTTCGATACATCAACGACACGGTCGGTTATGGTGTTTTTGCTACGGAATTTATTCCGGAAGGCTCGATTACGTATGTAAAAGACAGCCTGGAAACAGTCGTATCCCCAACTGATTATTTAATGCACAATCAGGAAATGCAGGATATGATTGAAAAATATTCGTACACAGATGAAAACGGAAACAGAATTGTAAGCTGGGATTTTGCAAAATATGTCAACCACTGCTGCAACTGCAATACCATCAGCACCGGCTATGGCTTTGAAATAGCGATCAGAGACATACAGCCTGGTGAACAAATCACTGATGAATACGGCATTTTTAACCTAGAAAAAGAAATGGAATTAGTATGCGGTTCAAAGGGTTGTCGAAAAAGAATTAAGCCAGACGATTTTGACCACTACTACAAGGAATGGGATCAGAAGATCAAAAAGTCTATTAGCAAATTATTTGCGGTTGAACAGCCACTGTTGCCGATTATTGATGCAGATACCCGTCAGGAACTCGATCAATTTTTCAATAATCCGGAACTGTACAAGTCGGTTTACCACCTCAAATTTCAGGCCGTAGGAAGTACCATTTAAGACAACGGCTGGCCATGTAATTCATAGCCAGCCGTTTTTATTTTAGACCTAAGTACGCCACTTTGATTTCTTATTAAACTCAGCAGAACGCACCTCTCGGTCTCTTCGTATTTTATCCAAAATTTCTTTTGGCGTAATCGTATCTTTATCATAGGTGACCAGCCAGTAAGGGCTGTCTTCCCGTAATTGCTTTTTTAGCACCATCCGATGTTTTCGATATTTACGCACCCATTTATTGATACTAATATCCTCCGGAAGTTGTACGATAATTTCATCGGTTATAACATAGTCAGGATATTCGGAAGGTGGTTTTCTTTTCAGTGTCCAGCCTTCTTTACTAGAAGCAATTTGACTCAGTAATAATTCAAGTGATTGTACGTGATCTGGTCGACCATCTTTGCCAGTAACAGACTTAATATCTCCTTCTTCAATATAGGTGATACTAACGGTCTGAGCGTCTGGAATCTCTCCTTTATAGACATCATCAAACTGCCATAAATTAGCACGTTGAAAAGAATCAATCAGTGCCATATATTGTTCTTCAGGAAGCTTTTTGATATAAACGCCCAGCCGGTCAGTGTATCGTTCACCTTCATAGGTTACAATCCCTTTTTCATATACCCGGAGGGTATATACAGGGCACCGACCATAGCAAGGCCCCTTACGCATTTCAATATCTTTGCGTAAACCGGACAGACCTACTTTTTTAAGATTTGAACCACATGACGTAAAAATTAACACAATGAGTGTACCTATCAGGGAAGCACGAACCCTGTTACTTAAGAGCGATTGGATATTCATTAGTTGCATTTAATTTAATATGCGCAGCGCAATTTACGTTATCCTACCGATTTGACTTATAAATGTTGAAAGAATATGTTAAAGAAAATTATTTGATTGCTTTATTAACGATTAGTTTCGACGTTTTCATATATGAGTCTCCAAAGATTTGCAAATAATAGACGCCATTTAACCATTCTTCAAGGCTAAATCGGTATGATACTTGACCTTGAGGAAGTTTAATTTCTTGAATTAATCTTGAAGATGTATCATATATTTTAAGCACCAAAGCGCTTCCATTTGCATTTTCTACCTGCACAAAATCAGAAGCCGGATTAGGAAATATCTGAATAGCTTCTTTTTCTTCGACTGGGGTTGTAGCAGTAACATCGCCACAAAAAGCACCATCTAAGAATCCACTTCGCGTGGTATTCAACACGGCCCACAGTCGATTTTTCTGGCCAGTACTAAACATAGCCATGCAAGCATCGTCGGTGAAGTTCATAAAATTCATGTACATATCCAGCGATCCACAGCTGATTTGTGGGCTATTGGGGCATTGATTCAAATAACTCACCTTTTGTTGGGGCGTATCGCCCACCATATCATTATCGATACACTCGTCAAAATTCCACAAATGAAATAAATCGAAGAAGTGTCCAATCTCATGGGTCAAGGTGCGGCCCAAATGATAAGGCTCCTCTACCGTTCCGATGGTACCTACTGCTTCTGGTCGAATCCGAATCCCATTTTCTTCATCAGGCCCTTGTCCCGGAAAGCTGGTTTGTGCCAAAGCACCCTGATAAGCGCCTACCCATACATTCAGATAGTGTTCAGGACACCAAGCATCTTTTCCGCCCAGATCGTCATGGCAAATCGCTCTGCGATTATCAATAAAACGGCTGCCTACATTTTCAACGTTTGTAAATGTACGGGTAATACCGGTAGCTGGCTGTCCTTCCGGATCTGTTTCAGCCAGTACAAACTGCAGTTCCATATCAGCTACACTTGGCTGAAAATTCGTTGGAATAGCGGACTGCTCTATATTCATTTGACGAAAGTCCGTATTCAAAACCTCTAGTTGGGAAAGAATTTGGGCATCACTGATGTTTTCCTCATTGGTGTGCCAGACAATATGAAAAACAACCTGAATGTCAACAGGGGAACGAAGCTGAGCAGGATGATTCTCTAGCCATTGCTGAATGTCCTGTGCCATTTGTTTTCGCTTGACGCGAAATACGACATCCTTATCCATAGCTTGCCGCAAATGCAGCTCGCTATGACACCGCTGTGCTGACAGGCTAGCCGACAAAAACAAGAAACTGAGCAGCACCAAAAAAGCTTTATTCATTAGAGCACGACTAATTTATTGTCTGGGTGGACTCAGCAAATTGTAAAGCTCATCCAGTTTTGGTGACAAAATAATTTCTGTACGTCTATTTTTTGCACGGCCATCAGCAGTACTATTGGAAGCAACTGGTGCATAAAAACCTCGACCGGAAGCTGTAATTCTTTTAGGATCAACTTTATAACTCACCAAAACTTTAGCTACAGCTGCTGCACGTTCAACACTCAAATCCCAATTCGCGGAAGCTGAGCCTTTAGTATCGGTATGACCTTCGACAATCACATCAATATCCGTGTTTTGGTTAAGTACATCTGCAACTTGTTCAAGTGCCTTTTTCCCTTTATAGTCGACAGATTTACTACCCGTTTTGAAAAGCAAATCCTGACTTAGAGACAAATATAAACGTCCGTTTTTTTCTTCGACAGTCAGATCATCAGAACTGATATTGTATAATACCTCTGCGAGTCGGTCTCTGACTTGTGCCATCTTATCTTCCTTGATATTGAGCATGGCTTCTAATTCGCGAATACGACGCTCACGATCCATCAAATCACCCTTTACATTTTGGTATTCAGACTGGATATTGTTGAGTTTGGCACCACGTTCATATATCTCGTATTCAAGGCTAGAAAGATTTTGCTGACGCGAGTCAAGCTCAGATTGTTGAGCAGCAAGTTGTTCTTGCAAGCTCAGTTTTTCGTAAGCGGTTGTCGTTCTGATTTCTTTATTTTGTTGTTCGTAGCGATCGTATTTATCCAGTAATTCCTGGTAGCTACGGTTCAAGCTTAGGTTTGTAGCTGTCAATTGTTCCAGGTCTTTGAGCGTTTCCTGGAGTTGAAGTTCTTTTTCCTGATTACTTTCCTGCAACTCCCGAAGTTCATTGCTCACCTCGTCGGCCTCTACTACTTCATTTTCGTAGAACGCAAGTTTTTCCTTTAATTCATCATATTCTTTTTGGCTCACGCAGGCGCTCATACTTAAAACAAGCAGGCTCAAAAACAAAATTGATCTCATAAGGTGATTTTAAATGATTTATAGACTGGGTACGCAATCACGGACTATATTCAAACGAATAGAACCGGACTTTTCGTTTTCTTATCAAGGCATAAACTTAGCCATTTTATCACTCAAAATCAAAAATATGCTTTTTTGACTTCGGTAATCCTACTGCTCTTACCCACCTATTTTTTACATTTGCAAACAAAAATAGCCATGAATAGAATCCTCATCTTCATTATCGTTCTTTCTTGTTTTAGCTGCCAATCGGAATCTTCGACGGATAGCACTCAACAACAGCAGGCTACTCCACAGGCAGTGCCGGGTTCTTCGCAAGCACAAGCTACCCCGGCTGCAGAGAAAACAAAAATCGTTAAACCGGAAGTAGGTAGTATTCCAGCTACAAAGCGCCCAGTTAATGAAAGCGGCACATTTATGCTTATCCCGACCAGTGCTACCGCGGCATCAGGCGAAGTGGCTTGTGTTGATGTAACCACTAAAAACTTCAATGATATTATCTCTATGCAGTTTAGTATGCAATGGGATCCAAAAATTGCCACTTTTAAAGGTATGAAAAACCTGAATCTGCCTGGACTTAGCAAAAATAATTTTGGCCTACATATCCTTGATCAAGGATTGATGACTTTTGTATGGATTGATAATACGCTTTCGGGAGTTAGTCTACCGGATAAAAGCCCAATTTTTCAGGCTTGTTTCACTATGCAGGGCAATACTGGCGATCAATCTTATTTCAGAATTACAGAGCAACCAACTCGAATGGAAGCACTAGATGCCGAAGAAAAGTTGGTTTCTTTCAGCAGTCAGGAATCAACACTTAGCGTACAGTAAAATAAAAACATGAGTCATCCCGAATTTTGAGCGATGTGAAAAAAGAGGCACCAATGGATGGCAATACGTAATCTGTAGAGCGGTATCGAAGCATTTCGGT
>JALEHC010000344.1 GCA_022763215.1 Saprospiraceae bacterium | reverse complement strand
GCTTCGTTTTTTTGGCAATGCAAAAAATGAAGAGCCCAGCCGGCTTGAGGCGCCGCCAAAAGTAGACTTCCATGCTTTAATTTTAGAGCGATCAAGAGTAGAGCGAATTTGATGCGTTTAACCTAATTGGTATCTGACATTTGCGACCTAAGTAACACTTGATTTTAAGGACACTTACTACCCACGATCACCTATGTTTTGGCTTTCGCCAAACGTTAAACCGGTCAGAAATGAATAATTTAGGCAGCCACACACCAAAAGCCTTTAAAAATTAATCTATACATTTGTGAAAACGCAAGTAAACTGGCATGATATTGATAGACACGCACACGCATCTGTACGCAAAGCAATTTGATGAAGATAGAGCAGAGATGATGCAACGTGCTTTTGATGAGCAAGTAGACTACTTTTACCTTCCCAATATTGACAGTTCGTCTATTGAAGGGATGCTACAATTGGAGCAAGCCTACCCTGAAAAGTGTTTTGCCATGATGGGCTTACACCCTTGTTCGGTAAAAGACAATTACAAAGAAGAACTTCGGATCGTCAAAGAATGGCTAGACAAACGACCATTTGTAGCCATCGGAGAAATCGGAATTGACCTTTATTGGGATAAGACTTATTTTGAGCAACAGAAAGAAGCGTTTCTTACACAAATAGAGTGGGCCAAAGCACTGGATATTCCCATCGTGATTCACTCCAGAGAAGCCACCTCCATCATTATTGAGTTACTACGTGAAGTTAAGGATGATCGTCTCAGAGGCATTTTTCACTGCTTTACGGGCAGTGTAGAAGAAGCAGAAGCCATTATTGACCTAGGATTTTTACTAGGCATAGGTGGCGTACTGACGTTTAAGAATGCAGGCTTGGATAAGACGATGGCCCAGGTTGATTTGTCGCATGTAGTACTCGAAACCGATGCACCTTACCTGGCGCCTGTTCCCTATCGAGGCAAAAGAAATGAGAGTAGCTATGTTCGGAAAGTAGCGGAAAAACTGGCTCAGATACATGCTAAGCCTGTTGAAGAAATAGCCCGAATAACATCTGAAAATGCACAGGCATTATTTCAACCCGAAAGCAAATTGGCCGAAAAGTAGGCAATAAAAGCATTTGGATATCAACAGCAGGCACACAAAAATTTTGAATTGTAACATCTTTTTACAATTTTTGTGACCACCGGGCTTTGTAAAAAGCTGCTTATATTTAAATTTGTTCGTGTCAATATTACACAACTACAGGCCGGTCCGTCCTAAAGAGGAAAATAGACGGCTAATAAAACTTGGAGAGGTGCTCGAGTGGCTGAAGAGGCACGCCTGGAAAGCGTGTATACCCTAACCGGGTATCGAGGGTTCGAATCCCTCTCTCTCCGCAGATAGTAAGGAGCATATAACCTGTTGGCGCCTTACATATCTTATTTAGGTTAATGGGTATTTGTTAACAAACAATTTTATCAAAAAACAATCGTAAAACCTTATTGACTATGCGAAGATTATTAGCATTGCTGCTTGTAGTAGGATTAGCAGTATTTTCAGCAAATGTAGTATACGCACAAAGCAGTGGCGACAGTACTGAGCAAACGGAAGCTTCTAGCGAAGATTCTGGGTACCAAATCCTGAAAAAACAGTTCATCGATGGTGACTGGCGTTTCATGAGTTTCGTACTTGTATGTTTGATTCTTGGTCTGGCGTTCTGTATCGAACGTATTATTACATTGAACATTGCAACCGTAAACACCGACAAGCTATTGTCGCGTATCGATGAAAACCTAAAAAGCGGTGATGTTGAAGGCGCTATGGAAGTTTGTAAATCAACTCCTGGCCCAACAGCAAGCATCCTTTATGAAGGTTTGAAAAATGCAGACCAAGGACCAGAAGCTGTTGAGAAAGCTATCGTTTCTTATGGTAGTGTACAAATGGGCCTTTTGGAGCGAGGTTTGGTATGGATCTCACTTTTCATCGCTATTGCACCGATGCTTGGTTTCATGGGTACGGTAATTGGTATGATTCAGGCATTCGACCGTATTGAAGCGGTAGGTGACCTTTCTCCATCAGTTGTAGCCGGTGGTATCAAGGTAGCCCTATTGACTACAGTATTCGGTTTGATTGTAGCGATTATCCTTCAAATTTTCTACAACTACATCGTTAACAAGATTGACGGTATTGTAAACAGAATGGAAGATGCTTCTATCGCATTGGTAGATATCATGGCATCTAACAATGTTTTCAAGAAGTAGTAAGACATCTTTCTGTTTTTACCTTTCGGTAAATGCCTCGATGCCTGTAAATAGTCGGGAACGAGACGGATGGATAGTAGATTTTTTAAAGTGAAATCCTTATCATTATGTATAATTTTTTAGTTAAAAATGGCCAAACGGTTGCCTTCGGACTTGGAGTCCTGATCGTAGGTGCTTTCTTAGCTTCTGTGTTTGGTGGAATGGAATCATTCTCCACGGCATCGGAAGAAGCACAATACGAGAGTGGAATCTTCGACCTTGGTATCAGAGGAGCCGTTGCGTTGGCATTTATTGCTGCAATTGCGATGGTTGGTTTCGGTTTGTTTCATATCGCGACTAACTTCAAAGGTTCTCTAAAGGGAATTATTGGCTTTGCTATCTTGATCGTAATTTTCGTTGTTGCTTATTCAGCTGCGGATACGTCAATTACACCTTCCATTGCTACGGCAATTGAGAAGTTCGAAACTGCACAGGGTAGCGAAATTACTGAAGGAACACTTCGTTATATGAGTGGTGGTATCACTACGATGTTAGCACTACTTGGTATCGCAGTAGTATCTTTCGTTGCAGCAGAAATTCGTAACTTTTTCAAATAATCAATCAATCGTACAGCTATGGCAAAAACAAAGACGCGAGATCGCATGAAAAACGAGATCAATGCCGGTTCCATGGCTGACATTGCCTTCTTGTTGCTGATATTCTTCCTCGTAACAACAACTATCGTTGAAGACAAGGGTATATTAGTAAAACTTCCACCATGGTCTGATGAAGAACCAGACATTACCAAACTGAAAGAACGCAACGTTTTCTCTGTTTTGGTAAATGCTCAAAACCAATTATTGGTTCGTGGAGAGCCTGCTCAGGTGAGCCAGCTTCGCGAAAGAGCTAAAGAGTTCATTAGCAACCCAAGCAGACGGGAAGATTTGGCTGAAAAGCCTACAAAAGCGATTATCTCGCTTAAAAATGACCGTGGTACGAATTACAAGACTTATCTAGAGGTTTATAATGAGCTCAAAGCAGCTTATGACGAACTTTGGGATGAGCTTTGCCAGAAAAAATATGGAAAGCCTTATAATGACGATCTTCCTATTTCTATTCGTAGAGACATCCGTGGAGAAATCCCGATGGTATTGTCTGAGGCTGAACCAACTAATTTTGGTGAAGAATAAACAAGATAGGCCTGTCAGGTCTCGAGTGTCGTCGAAAATTGCCACTCATTATCTCTAACATTTTTCTTTCCGCTTTTGCGGGAAAGCTTTAAACAAAAGAATTATGGCAAAATTTTCGAAAAAAAGAGGTAAGTCAAAACCAGAGGTTTCTACTGCTTCTCTACCGGATATTATCTTCATGTTGTTGTTCTTCTTCATGGTAGTAACCGTCCTTAGAGATGCAGAGCTTAAAGTTGCAGTAGTAACGCCTTTTGCAACTGCTCTTACTAAGCTCGAAGAAAAATCATTGGTTAATTACCTCTACATAGGTAAACCTATGAAAAAGTACCAGGAACTCTATGGTACCAAGCCGAGACTACAACTTGGCGATAAGTTTGCCACTGTTGCTGATATTCCATTGTTTCTTGAAAAACACAAGATCAAAGTACCGGAAGCAAAACACGGTCGTATCACTTCTTCACTTCGTGTAGATGGTGATGTAACAATGGGTATTGTCCAGGATGTGAAAACACAGCTTCGCAAATCTGGCCAGCTACGTGTCAACTATTCGGCTAAGAAACGTCCGGATGCATTATAGACGAACTCAAGTTTCAGTGTTTAGTTTTGGGTGTAATGCTCAAAACTAAACACAAAAACTTGTTCTCCTCTCCTTCTTACCTCAATCGATCCATCGATTTTACCAGCTTTTCATCTTTATTTATAAATCTGTAAGCCAATAAACACATAACCAAAGCAACAATTGGCATATACATACCAATTCCATCATTGATCTTTTCTGAGGGTACTTCTGTCCCACCAAATTGCATGAAATAAATCACGCCGAATATTACCGCCAATAAATTGGCAATAAATGCAAATATGCTCAGGCGCATTTGCAATTTTCTGTTCTTAAACAAGAAAATACTAACAACTGCCAGCAATCCTGCTACCCCAAAAAGTCCCATCAAACCCGGGTGATCCATAACATTGAATGCTTTGTCCTGAAAAATGGCAGAAGTTTCATAAGCTTCTCCCACCGTTGCAAATGGAAGTCCAAATAAAGACAATGATGCGCCTCCTGCTAATAACAGGAAAATAGATTGAATCCGTTGTATCATCGAACATTACTATTTTTGTGATTGAATGGGGCAAATATAATCAACACATGAGCAATCTTCAATATCAACTTAGCTATTGGGAATATGATTCTTTTTTTAGGAAGCTCGATGCAGCCGTCATCGGTAGTGGCATCGTAGGACTAAATGCAGCGCTACAACTCAAAGCATTACGGCCCGACTGGCAAATTGCTGTACTCGAACGTGGCCCACTTCCCATTGGTGCAAGCACTAGAAATGCTGGTTTTGCTTGCTTTGGAAGTATGACCGAATTACTCGACGATTTGGCGCAACAGCCAGAAGAGCATGTTTGGAAATTAGTACAAAGACGCTGGACAGGGCTTCAACGCTTACGCGCAAAACTAGGTGATCAGGCACTCGAATACCGCGAATGGGGTGGCTATGAATTATTTCCCGAAAGGGAAACCCAAGCCCTCGAAGCCTGCCTCGACCAGATGCATCACTTCAATACGATTTTAAAAGATGTCATTGGTGTCTCTGACTGTTTTGCGAAAGCAAACAATGAAGCAAAAAGCTTCGGGTTTCAAGGAATCACTGGCGTAATTAAAAATAAGGCAGAAGGACAAATTCATACCGGAAAAATGATGAAAAGCCTACTCCAATTGGCTCAAAACAATGATATTTTGATGGTAAGTGGTCTTCATATTACAGCTTTCGAACAGCAAACGACTAAGGTGACTTTACAAACAGCTAATGGTTGGACATTAGATGTTCCTCGGGTAGTATTGGCTACTAATGGCTTTAGTCAGGCCTGGCTCAACAAACCAGATATTCGGCCTGCCCGCAATCAGGTACTCATTACAGCCCCCATTGAAGGTTTAAAAATTAAGGGATGTTTTCATTATGACCGGGGTTACTATTACTTTCGCAACATCCATAACCGGATTTTGCTGGGCGGCGGTAGAAATCTGGCCCCAGAGCAAGAAACAACAACTGAATTTGGGTTTCGAACAGAAATTCAATCGGCTTTGCAAAAACTGCTACATGATGTAATTTTGCCCCGGCAAAAAGTAGCCATTGACCATTGGTGGAGCGGTATACTCGGAATCGGAAAAAGTAAAGACCCGATTCTCAAACATCTCTCCGAGCGGGTCGTTTTGGCAGCAAGGTTAGGCGGTATGGGCGTAGCTATCGGCACCTTGGTAGGTGAAGAAGCAGCTCAACTCCTACTAGAGGGTTAACAGAGGGTTAAGTCGCAGAAAATGAGTAGCCTTTTTCTGCATTCAAACGTTAAGAAAACGAACGGTACCACTTTGTTGCAAAAAGAAAATTTATGAAATCAACATTTTATTCATATTTGTGTAGTCTTCTTTTTCTCCTTGCGGGAAATAGCATTTGGGCGCAAAGCCCGACACAAGACACGAGCAAGCAAAAAGTGGATGTCGACCACGCCGACCTCTTTGAATACTTGCAAAGAGGAGATGATGTCATCCAGAAATTGGATGGGAATGTAGAGCTTCGACAAGACAGTGTCTATATGTACTGCGATACTGCTGTTATTGTCAATAGCGTGGATGTCACGGCCCAGGGTAATGTCCTCATTCAACAGGGAGACTCCGTCAACGTTTTTTCGGATTCGCTGCTTTACAATAGTGAAACTAAAATTGCCGATTTGTTTGGAGAAGTTATTTTGGTGAATGGCAACCAAAAGCTATTTACTAATCGTTTGCGATATGATCTCAAAACCAAGGTTGCTACTTATTTTGATGGAGCGACGCTAACCAATGACTCCCTTCAACTAACCAGTAAAACTGGGTACTACTATGCCGACGAACGAAAGGCATTTTTTAAAGATAGTGTGGTCGTCGTAGATGAACAATTTTCCCTGCGATCAGATACCCTGGAATTTGATGTACCTTCAAAAACCGTATTCTTCCTCGGCCCTACCCTAATCAATAGTGACAGTAGCCGTATCTATTGTGAATCAGGTTTTTATGACACAGAAAATAATATTGCTGAGTTTCAGGAAAATGCTCAATACCTAAAAGGCGATCAAAAAGCTAAAGCAGAAATTATAGCCTATGATGGCGAAAGTAAAATTTATACGCTGGAAGGAAACGCTACTTTCGAAGACAAAACCAGAATAGCTAAAGGAGACGTCATCCGATATGATGAAGAAAATGATAGAACGGAGCTTATAGGCAATGCTTCCTACGTCGATGAAACCCAGAATATACAGGCAGAAGAAATTATTTACGATGCCAAACAGGAAATTTACTCTACTCGTGGTCGCTCCCGCATCAGTGATCCACCACAAATTTTGATGGCAAATCAGGTAGATTATGATGAGGAAAAAGGGCTGGGTGTAGCCATCGGGGATGTGATTTGGCAAGATACTTCCGCCAACTTGATCATTAAGTGCGAAACAGCTGATTACAACCGAAAAACCAATTATCTAAAGGCAAGTGGTGGTGTCCTTGGCAGGCCCCTACTTATTAGTCTGGTAGATGGCGATTCCTTGTTTATGGCAGCTGACACCTTGCTGTCGATAAAAGAGGATAGCCTTGCGGCAGATAGTGTGCGAGCGCTACTGGCGTACAATGATGTGCGCGTATTCAAGAGTAATTTGCAAGCCATTGCAGATAGTGTGAGCTATAGTAGTACCGACTCCTTGTTCCGCTTTTTTTATGATCCGATTATCTGGTCGGATACTTCCCAGTTTTATGCGGATACCATTCATATGGAAATGAAAAACGAGCAACTCAATAAGATTAATCTTTTTGATAATGCGTTTATTATCAATTCTCCGGATGAGGTATTCTTTAATCAGATCAAAGGCAAAAATATTTTTGCTTCTTTTCAAGACAATGAATTGCGAAGGATGGATGTCAATGGTAATGCCGAATCAGTTTATTATGCCATTGATGAAAAAGGTGCTTATGTAGGTGTCAATGAGACTATTTGCAGTGATATGGTCCTGTTATTTGGTGACAACCAAGTAGAACAAATCAAGTTTTTGGCGCAGCCACAAGCGACTATGCACCCCATGACACAGGTTGATCATGAAGAGCTCAAGATTAAAGGATTTAACTGGGAAACCAAGCTTCGCCCTATGAGTTTGGAAGCCTTGTTTGAAGAACGCCCCCAACGAATCAAACGCTCGGGGCGCGGGCGTCCGGGAGCAAGTCGAGGAAAAAATAGTTCGGTCAAACAGGAATTAAAAGAAAAGCTTTCACAACAAAAAAAATAAACATGAGAAGAGGTATTTGCTTAATCTTTATGTTTTTGCTTGTAGGTACAGCTCTTTTGGCAGCAGAAAGCCCATCTCAATTAATGGATCGGGCTAATAATTACTATCAGTCAAAAAACTTTGAACAGGCACTCGAGATTTACCAACAAATTGAGCAACAAAACTATCAGTCCGTTGCCCTCTATTTCAATTTGGGCAATACTTACTTTCGCATGGATTCCATCGGGCAGGCTATTTATCATTATGAAAAGGCCAAACTCATGGATCCTTCCAACAAAAAGGTCAGAAAAAATCTGGAAATCGCTTATCAAATGCAGGAAGATAAGATCGAAAATCTGCCTGTCTTCTTTCTGACTCGCTGGTGGAATAATCTTCGTATGGGGCTATCTTCCAATACTTGGAGCGCGATTGGTATTCTTTTACTGTGGATCGCAGCAGGTGGCTGGGGCCTATGGCTTTTGGCCGATTCGCGCAAGCGAAAAAAGCAGGGTTTTAGCCTGGGACTCGCCGCATTGCTTTTGGCTATTTTACCTTTCAGCCTTGCCAGCAGCCGCGCCAGTTATGAAGCTTCGCCTGGAATAGCCATCTTGATGGAGCCAGAAATAGCCTTGCGCAAAGCTCCTGACAAGGAAAGCCAAGTGGTTATGGATTTGCACGAAGGTGCAAGACTACGTCTTGTTGACCAGATTGGCGACTGGTACGAGATCCGATTGGGAGATGGAGAAGAGGGCTGGTTGCCTAAAAAGAGTTTTAAGAAATTATAAAAATGAAAAGCCGCTCATTATCATCAACGAGCGGCTTTTTTTGTTCTAAAGTGTTTACGTATTCCGTGGTTCGATGATGTCAATAATCAACACCTTCCCACCTCGTAAACCCGGGGTGAAATAATCTGCGTAATTCATTTCATGTGGCAATTTTGTAATTATAAAACATCCATGTTTTGAGTACATGGTTCTCTCTATGACTTTCTTTTTTTTGGGTATAGCGATGCCATTGACCTGCATGACTCAAGCGGTTATTGCTAAAGTATACACGCCGTACTAAAAAAGTAGGTTCATGTTAGCCAACAGGCCTTACAGGCGAGTTATTCGCCTGACCAATTTTGTGTTGTTATTAGAGAGGGTTAACCGAATTGGTGAGTGTGTTGTAGATAATTAGAGAGGTCTCCAATAGGAGTATTTTCAATACTTAATATACTGTTTATTAGAGTAAATAGCTACTATCTAGGGTGTTTTTTAGAAAAATGTGTCCACATTTTTCGTCTGTGGCCACATCGCTAAACACTTACAAGAACCTATATATTCTTACTCGATCAAAATCATTTTTCTGGTAGCGGTAAAGTCCGCTGTTTCGAGTGTATACATCAGCACAGCGGAGGCACTTTGCGCTACTTCCAATTGTGCTTCGGTCAATCTGATTTCATTGTATCCTTTGGCAAAATCACCTCTGATGATGCGCAGGGTTCTTCCGGTAATATCTTGTACTTTGATCGTTGCCGACATCGCTTGTGGTAGTTCAAAAGCAATGGTCGTTTCTGCCTGGAATGGGTTTGGAACATTCTGGTAAAGCGCATAGCCACTTTCCTGTTGGCTTTCGCCAAATGCTAAGGCAACATCCAGTCTTTCACCATCAAGGCGGTAAGCTTCCACTTTCGTTAAACGCGAGTTCAAGGATAGTGCTTCACTCAATCTAACGTTCGCTTTTGCTTTCAATTTCAGACGGAACAACTCCTCTCCTTTGGTCTGACCTTGCGGTAAATCTACACTACTCGTGATCAATCCCTGATCTGTGTAGCCCAAGTAGAAGTGCTCTGCCTTTGCATTGGCATACATGACATCCACTAACTCCAATCGCTGTTCATCAAAACGCATGGTCCACTGATAACCTGCGATGGTCGACAATTCTGCTGCTGTAAATACAACTTCATACTCCTGGCCTGACTGCAACTCCTGATCTGCTGCTTGTATCGTCAACACACCATTCGTGCGATCATCTACCTGCAACAAACTGTTTGGCTGCACATCGCCGGTCACATCACCAATCTTCACACCTACAAAATTACCTTCAAAGATGCTATTGGCTTCCAGATCATTGATATTCACAATTTCAGGGAACTCCTCTAACCAAGGATTCGTTGGCTCAGGGAAGTTGTAAGCCGCATCCACAAATCGCCAGCTTGTGTTGTTTTCAAACTCATCGGTTACCGACAACACCAGTTTTCTAATTGCAATCAAATCTGAGATCGAGATACTTCCAGAGTTATCGACATCCGCTGCGATCATTTTGTATGGACTATCCAGTAGCTGCACATTCAGAATGTGTCGCATGATCACTACAATATCAAAGGTGGATACGCCATTTTTATGATCGGTATCTTTTAATGGCGTGATCGTGTAATCGCCATTTGCCGTAAGGCCGTATAGCGTATAAGTGCCCTCAGATCCGGTTATCTCAAATTGATTCATATCGCCACTCAGATTCACGTCCACTCCTTCAATGGCTTGATTTTCCTCCGTTTCGATGTAACCGGCAATACCACCTTGACCTGTATCACAAAGATCGAACATGTTATCCTGTACCAATACGAATGTTTCACAGAAATCGTAGTTAGGACCACCAATTGTACCATCTGGCTGTACAGCGT
>JALEHC010000343.1 GCA_022763215.1 Saprospiraceae bacterium | reverse complement strand
TTGTTCTTTTTTTAGGTTGGCTGGGCCTGCTCTTCAAAAAATTTGAACGAACAGACTGGTCTCCGCTCCGCAATGATATCATGCTACTGGCATTGGTTTGGTATGGCTATATTTTTATGGAGCTAGGCAATCCAGAAATGGTAAGTGCCACAGCTTGGTTTTACGCTATGCGTGGTGTTGGTTTTTATCAGTTACTTACATTTGGTCTGGTTTTCATGCTGTATCGGCATCCCAAATACCTCGATCAATTTTTGAATATTATTGGTCTGGTTTCGGTTTTTGGCTGTCTGTGGGGCTTTCGCCAAATGCTATTCGGGACAGATGCCGCTGAAGATCATTGGCTGTATGCAGAAGGCCACGAAGACGAACACATCCTGCACGGTGTGTTGCGAGTGTTTTCATTTTACAGCGATGCCGGTCAATTTGGTGCTTCACAAGCTATGATGTCATTAGTTTTTGGCTTGATTTGTTTGGGGCCAATCAGTTGGTCAAAACGAATTTATTATGGCCTAATCAGCATCATGTGTTTTCTTGGATTTGCCATTTCGGGTACTCGTGGAGCCTTGGCAGTACCTGCCGCGGGCGTTCTCATGTATCTGATTGTCAGTAAGAATTTTCGAATACTTATTCTGGGGCTTTTAGCCATAGGAACGATATACTATATACTGCGCTTTACTTTTCTTTTTCAAGGAGTAGAGCAAGTGCGAAGAATGCGTTCGGGGCTCGATCCGAACTCCCCTTCTCTGATGGTTCGATTAAATAATCAAAAAACGTTTGGTCGGTATTTGGCCAGTAGGCCGATTGGAGGGGGCATTGGTACGGCCGGTTTTTGGGGAGCTCGATTTTCTCCCCATACCCTCTTAGCCAATACCGCAACAGACAGCTATTATGTCAAAATATGGGCAGAGACTGGAATTGTAGGCATTTGCCTGCATCTATTCATACTTGGTTATTTTGTCGGTAAAGGAGGCTATGTGGTATGGAACCTCAGAGATGAGGAATTGCGCTACAAAATCATGGCCTTGTATTCGGGTATGGGCGGAGTACTGCTCGCCAGCTATGGCAATCAGGTATTTAGTCAGATGCCCACCGGGATGATTATGAATATTTCGATTCCAATGATTTTTTTGGCGCCCTTGTTTGATAAAATCATTGCTGAACAAAAAAAAGAACAACAAGAAAAAGACACAATCAAAATTCATAAAAATGGTCAGGAAATACTGATCAATTACCAAAACTCAAAATAGACAATCATGGAACTTATTTACGGCAAGTCACAAGTCTACACCAGCAGCAAAATGAAAAAATATCCTTTCCTTGCTAAGCTGGTTAATAAAGTATTCGGTTATACAAATGTAGGTAACTACGCGCGTGCTACCATTTTCAAAAACTTGGTAGAAGAACTCCCTTATCAGTCTTTCCGAAAGGTGCTAGACCTGGGTACGGGCTATGGTGAATTTGCATTTATGCTAGCGAATGGTATTCCGAATGCTGAAGTGACAGCACTTGACGTAGCTCCGGAGCGGATTAAAGCAGTAAATGAGGCGATTGAAAAATCTGGTGCCAAAAATATCAAAACGCACCTAGGTAAGATGGATACTTTGGAGGATAAAAATTATGATTTCATTTTTGCTATTGATGTATTCGAACATATTGAAGAGGAAGAAATGCCTTTCGGCGAAAGCCGCGAAGCCTTGGCCGACGGCGGTTACTTCCTGGTAAAAATTCCAACGGACGAGCAGCTGACCATTCTGCCAGAAAGATGGTTTGAAGACCATCACGATTGGTTGGAAGATGAACACGTTGGCCAAATTTATGATCTGGAAGGACTTAAAGCTCGTTTTGAAAGAGAAGGCTTTAAAGTCGTTCATGCCTCTTATTCAGATGGATTTTGGTCAAGATTAGGTTGGGAAATAGGCTATTTGTCAAAGAAAGGAGGTATGATTCCACAGTTGTTATTCTTGCCATTGGCCAAGTTTTTTGTTTGGCTCGACCGCGCTGTGCATAGCGGCAAATCTGGAAATGCCATTCAAGTCATCGGTCAAAAAGTATAATAACGCATATTCCACAAAATTAAAATATAGAGGGGACTGTTCATGGTGGACAGCCCTTTTCAATTGTTTTCCAAAAATATTGGTACATTTGTCGAGTCAAAAAATATCACATTTCTCTTAAACACAGACTCAAATATTACCGAATAATGAAACACATCAGCATAGCTAGTATTTTTGGAATAGTATGGCTTTTGGTACTGGCGTCTTGTACTTCTGATAAGCCGAAAGATGACAATACCGCTGATTACCTGATTGGTCGCTGGAATATTGAGGAAGCAACTCGTAATGACCAACAAACCGAATCGCTTGCCAAATTATTCTACGAATTCTTCGAAGATGGCACCATGCGTACCAACCTTACTGGCTCCACTCAAACAGGTACCTACCAACTTGAAGACAAACAAATTTTGCAGCGCGAAACACCTATGGATGCTGATTATAATATCGAAGAAATTACAGACTCTACTCTCATTATGAATACATCCCTGAGAGGGCAGGCATTCCGCTTTCGCTTTTCTAAAGAAAAAATGGAAGAATAACATTGAAGCAACTTCAAGTCGTCATTGCCTCCGGCAATCCTGTCAAAATAGAAGCTACCCAAACGGCATTCCAACAGGTATTTCAGACCGAAGTACTGCTTGAAAGCGTGCGCGTAGCTTCAGAAGTAAAAGATCAACCACTTACATTTGAAGAAACGGCTCTTGGTGCTGCCAATCGAGTCCGAAATGCTCGTCAGCTTTACCCGAATGCTCACTTTTGGGTGGGAATTGAAGGCGGTGTCCACCCTATGAATGATACTTTTGAAGCCTTCGGCTGGATTTATATTTTGTCCAAATCTGGTACAGTTAGCCAAACCCGCTCCGCTAGTTTTGCCCTGGCGCCAACTGTCGCCGAAGCACTTCGCAATGGACGCGAGCTCGGTCCTGTAAATGATGAAATTTTCAAAGAAAAAAACAGTAAACACCAGGGAGGTGCAGTTGGCTTGCTTACCCATGGTTTGGTGACCCGCACTCAACTTTATGTACAACCACTAATACTGGCACTGATCCCTTTCATGCAGTCTGAATTATATGACAAGACCGCGTCTGAAACCTGACTTTTAACGATTCATAGCTTTCCTTTCTGATTATTTGCTGTTAACTTCGTAGTAGTGAGTAGTCTGTCTTTTAGTTTGATAGCTACTAATTCTAGAATCACTGAATTACGACTTATGAAAAAGCTACATACCCTTCTATTTGCTTTGTTTTTTTTAGGACAATCCGCTTGGGCGATTGATGCCAGTATTTCGTACGCGAATTTTAAGTCTGCGGATCAAAGTTATATAGAGGTTTATACGCATATTTTTGGCGGGACGGTTAAGTTTCAACAACAACCCGACTCTACTTTGCAGGCACAAGTGGAAGTGGTCATTTTATTCAAGCAAGGGGAAGAAGTCATCAAGTTCGATAAGTTTAATTTGATCTCTCCTTCTACTCAACAAGCCATTGACTTTATCGATCTTAAAAGGTTCGGTTTGCCGGAAGGCACCTACCGACTAATTGTCGCAATTACCGATCTAAACGACCAAAGCAATGCCAAAGAGTATAATACTGAAATTACGATTGACTTTCCCGAGGAAGGGCTCATTCAGTCTGATATTCAATTGCTTTCTTCTTTCAAAAAAGCAGAAACTTCAGGTGATTTTGTGAAAAATGGCGTCTATATGGAGCCATTGGCGTACAACTTCTATAACCGCCACCGTTCTGCTCTTTCTTTTTACAATGAGCTTTATGGTGCAGATACCATTGTAGGCAGTGACTTTTTGGTCAGTTATCGAATTGATCAACTCAATAATGACGAGAGTAAAACTATTCTAATTGGTCATAAAAGACAAAAACCACTTGCCGTTAATCCCTTGCTTATACAAATGGATATATCTGAATTACCTTCCGGAAATTATAGCCTTGTGGTCGAAGCACGTGATCGTAATCAAAAGCTGCTAAGTCAGAAAAGTATCTTCTTCCAAAGAAGCAATCCAATGCTCAATCAGGAAAGTATCGAACTAGCCAATGTCAATCTGGATGAAGAATTTGTTTCCAAACTTTCCCCCAAACAACTCGAATACAGCTTGCGAGCGCTCACACCTAAATTGCCGCAAGCTGATGTCTCTATGGTTGACTATATGATGAAAAAAGACAGTATAGATGGCATGCGCCTTTATTTGTATAGTTACTGGGTAAAGGAAAACCCTAATAATCCAGAATTTGCCTACAAGAAATACATAGAAGTGGCGAATGCCATCGACAAAAAATTCAAGTCTGGTTTTCGTTATGGTTTTGAAACCGACCGAGGCTTCATCTACATGAAATATGGTCAACCTGATGATATCGAACGTCGCGATGTAGAACCCTCTTCTCCTCCTTATGAGGTTTGGGTGTATTACGATTTCCCACAAACCCGACAATCCAACGTCAAATTTATTTTCTACAATCCGTCATTAGCTCCAGGCGATTTCCAGTTGTTACATTCCACTGCAATTGGTGAACTCAGCAATCCTCAATGGCAACTACAACTTTATCGTAATGATCCAAATGGCATCAATGGTGATCCGGTTGATGGTACCCAAATGCGAGATGGATTCAATCGCCAAGCCAGGGATGTGTTTAGAGATTATTAATTCGTTATTTGCCTGTTGAAAGATACATTTGGCAGGATTTATTTCCTTGCTTTCGCAAAATAGATTAATATCGGGTACTAAAATAAAACCTATGCGTTTACGCCCGATAGAAATCTTTTTGATCCAGTTGGTATTCTATATCCTGCTATGGCTGATCGATGATTACGTTGCTGTATATATCAGCTTGATTTTTGCTTGCATTTGCCTGTTCATTTTTCTCATCGCTCTTGCGGTCGAACTGGTAGAACGCTCGCGAGTACCACGCTCCTATTATTCGGTAATGCTATTGTCTATACTCGCTCCCGTTCTTGCCAGTTTGCTTATGTTGGCGATTTTTGGTCAACCTAGTTGGATGGAACTTTAGTCCGTTGCGTTGATTTTTTGGTATAATACAGGTAGTACCGCTACTTGGTTAGCTCCAAAACAAGCCCGAACATAAGTTCGAAACGAAGATTTAAATAGTATCGACGGTAAAAGATCAATCCACCGTTTCCAGCTACAATAATTCAGGGCTGTGTAGCCCTCCCTATCTTCATTTAAGGGCTTTAATAAATTAGCATTTTTCAGTCGCGTTTCTTGCTCATACCAACCACTTGTGTATTTCCAGGCTTCAAAACATTGTTCTGCCTTTTCTGCATAGAAATAATTAAATAAAAACACACTTGACTGCTTTGGATAAACCGGAGCCACCCGCCCTGTATTTTCGGCCTGCCTTATCTGTAGACTTTTTGCCTGAGCCTTTAGTATTTGCGCTAAAGCGCGATATGCAGCATGCTTGCGCACCGCTTCCAAAGCTCGCTCACTGCCGGTTTCAATCAATATGGCAACATCATATTTCGGAAATGCAGTTTCCTGTTTATCTGACCAACACCTTCCTGGAGGCAACAAACGGGCTTTAAAAACATCAGCCCGAATGACCAAATTGCTTCGCTCCAAGGCTTTACAATACTGCTCACAAGCTCGTAAAACCTGCTTCTTAATTGGGCTATCCCATATAAACAATGGACAAAAACAATGATCAATTTCTACCGCTATGTGTATAAACAGATTCGAACTGGGATGAATCGTAGTGACAGGTGCATAACCCTTTCGGGCAAATACCAGATTCCTGTAATGCATATTTTTTCTTTTTGAAGATTCAATTGTTAAGCTAACGCCGTTGATTAATTAGCTTCTAAAAAAGCCTCAACGGCTTGTTTTACCTTATTGAAAAAGGTATTCCAGGCAGCTTCTTGGTCTTCCTGAGTCACATCCATATTGGCCAGTAATACAAACCCAGTTTCTCCGCTTCGATCAAATTGTAGATGGCTCACCAATCCAGGATCACTGCCATCATGGGTAATAATATCTCCATCCAGAAACCAGAAAACACCGTGGTTGTCACCAAATCCGAAAGGCAGTATTCCTGGCTCTAATAATGGGTCAAAGAGCATCGCATATTGGTCTTTTGAAAACAGCATTTCTGTTTCTCCTTTTGCTCCAAGCATCATATTTTGCAGATAACGAGCCATATCCGCATTGCTGCTGTGCAGGCTTCCATCTGGGTAAGAGTCGTTGCCGTATTGCGGTAACGGTATACCAGATGCCCAGTAAAGCTGAGCTAATTGTGATTCAGGAACATCCTGTTTTTCATAAGTGGATTGTGCCATCTGGAGTGGCTGTAGAACATGCATTTGCACGAAAGTGCTGAAATCTTGTTGCGTTGCAGACTCGATCAACAAAGCAGTAAGTGAGGTTGCCAGATTAGAGTAAGTCCATTGCGTGCCCGGTTCCGCTTGCGCGAAATGCGACACGGCATAATCCGCGCCACCTAAGCCGTAATAAGCTGAAAGAAATGTGGCTAAGGGTACCTCTTGCCTTTGGCTTAAGCCAAAATCGTTGAGTAATATTTGGGCCCCCGAGCCCGTAACGTCCTCCCCCGGAAAAACGTAATAACGTTGCACGTAATACTCAAAATCATC
>JALEHC010000342.1 GCA_022763215.1 Saprospiraceae bacterium | reverse complement strand
TTTCAGGATGCAGGAATTCCGCATGCTTATCTGGAAGGCGTGAATGTTGAGTTGATGGCTAATTCCGACAATGTATTTCGCGGAGGCCTTACCGTTAAGCATGTCGATGTACCGGAGTTGATGGCTAATCTTATTTTTGAACCTGTTACGCCTAATATTCTCAAAGGCCGAACAATCAGTGGTTCTGAAGATATTTTTGATACCCCAGCACCAGATTTTGCCCTGAGCAAAATCGAAATTGCGCCCATGTTGCAACATCAAGAAACTGCGGAAAGCGCTCAAATTTGGATTGTAGTGGAGGGCAGTGTTACCTGCAATGCGTTGGATTTCCGAAAGGGAGAAAGCTTTTTCGCTCCAGCAGGAACAAGTATTGACTTGACAAGTCCGGAAAAAGCGACCCTATTTAAAGCTTTTGTACCCTAATCCAAAATCCGTATTTTAGCGCAAATGAATGACGCGCATGGCACAAGGGGTACTTGATACTTCAGTTGAATTTTTAAAGGGCGTGGGGCCCAAGCGGGCAGAAATGCTAAATAAAGAATTGAGCATCTTCAACTTCGGAGATTTGCTCTACCACTACCCTTTTCGATATGTCGATAAAACACAGTTTCACCAAATTCGAGACTTACAGGAAGATAGCGGAGCCGTTCAGCTTCGCGGCATACTTCGTCGCTTAAGTGTGGCAGGGGAAGGCCGCAAACGCAGATTGGTCGGTCGCTTACGCGATGATACCGGCTATATCGAACTTGTCTGGTTTACAGGCGTTCACTGGCTGGAAAAGCAACTCGAAATCGGAGCCGAATACGTTGTATATGGCAGAGTCAATGCATTTCGGAATCAGCTCAACATCGCACATCCCGAAATGGAACGTATTGGGGCTGAGCAAGTGAAGAAAGCATCCGCTTTTGCACCGGTCTACCCGAGTACCGACAAGCTAAATACAAAGGGGCTAGACGCCAAAGTACGGCGACGCATCATGAAGGCCTTGTTTGAAAAACTAACGCCAGCTGATCTTCCGGAAAATTTGCCTGCTTATTTGGTTCAAAAATTTCGATTCCCATCTCGTTTTAGTGCCTTACGGCAAATCCATTTTCCCAAAACACAAGAAGAACTTCAGCAAGCTCGTAACCGACTCAAATTTGAGGAGCTTTTCTTCTTGCAGCTACGCTTATTGCAAATTCGGCGAAAGCGAAAGGATGCTATTAAAGGCTGGAATTTTGAAAAAATTGGAGATTATTTTAATGGCTTTTACAAAAATAAATTGCCATTTGAACTAACTGGTGCGCAGAAACGCGTCTTGCGCGAAATTCGGAAGGACCTTGGCAGCGGTGTACAAATGAACCGACTGTTGCAGGGGGATGTAGGTAGCGGTAAAACGATCGTCGGCCTTATGAGTATGCTGATGGCACTTGACAACGGATTTCAGACCTGCTTAATGGCACCTACCGAAATACTTGCCCAGCAACATTTCCAATCTATTAGCGAATACGTTGAAGGCATGGATATAGAGGTAGCTTTTCTTTCCGGAAGTGTTAAAGGGAAAAAGCGAAAAGCAGTGTTGGAGGGGGTTCGGGAAGGCAAGATTGATATACTGATCGGAACGCATGCCTTGATTGAACCTACGGTGGAGTTTAAGAACCTCGGGCTTTCCATTACGGATGAACAACACCGATTTGGGGTGGCGCAACGCGCCAAACTTTGGGTTAAAAATAAACCATTTCCACCACATGTTTTGGTTATGACCGCCACGCCTATACCGCGCACATTGGCCATGACTTTATATGGTGACCTAGATGTATCGGTAATTGATGAGCTACCGCCGGGCAGGAAACCCGTCAAAACCATGCACAAAACCGAAAATCACCGAATGCGAGTTATTGGTTTTATGCGAGAAGAAATTGCGAAGGGCCGACAAGTATATGTTGTTTTTCCATTGATTGAAGAATCGGAAAAGCTGGATTTACAGAATCTGCAAGATGGATATGAAGCCTTGTCGCGTGAATTCCCAGCTCCGGATTATCAAATTAGTGTTGTTCATGGCCGGATGAAACCTGACGACAAGGACTTTGAAATGCAGCGTTTTGTAAAGCATGAAACCCAGATTATGGTGGCTACTACAGTCATTGAAGTGGGTGTAAATGTACCCAATGCCTCTATTATGGTCATTGAAAATACCGAACGTTTTGGTTTGTCCCAGTTACATCAGCTTAGAGGACGAGTGGGGCGAGGAGCCGAGCAATCATTTTGTATACTTATGTCGAGTTTTAAGCTTAGTAAAGAAGGTAAGGAACGTATCCAGACGATGGTTCGGACCAACAATGGATTTGAAATTGCGGAGGCAGACTTGAAATTAAGAGGGCCTGGTAATATTGAGGGGACTCAACAAAGTGGTATACTCAATTTTCGGATAGCTGATTTGGCGCGAGATGGTAAGATTTTGAAAACAGCTCGCGAGGTAGCTGCTCGAATATTGGATAATGACCCAAAGCTAGAGAAGCCTGACCACCACCCGATTAAATGGTATTTGGAAAAACATGGTAAAAAACTAAAAGGCTGGAGCCGGATTAGTTAATTTGTATTTGTATTTTTCATTAACTCAGTTTATCTTTGCACCCTGATTAAGCAAACCGTTCAAAGGAACGGAGTTTTTATTATTTAAATAAATTGAAATGTTCGCAATCGTAACAATAGCTGGTCAACAGTTTAAAGTTGAGGAAGGGCAAGAACTCTTCGTCCACCAGCTAGAAGCCACTCAAGGTGATAGCCTGTCTTTCGATCAGGTACATTTGATCGATAATGATGGAGCTGTTAACGTTGGCAAGCCGGTGTTGGACGCAAAGGTAAATGCAACTGTCCTCGATCACGTGAAAGGTGATAAAGTAATCATCTTTAAGAAGAAAAGACGTAAAGGCTATAAAGTGAAAAATGGTCACAGACAGCGTTTCACGAAGATCAAAATTGACGGCATCGTCGCTTAAGACTTGCATTTGAATTATCAATCTAGAAAATCAGACTATTATGGCTCATAAAAAAGGTGTCGGTAGTACGGATAATGGACGGGACAGTAATAGTAAACGTCTTGGAGTAAAATTATTCGGTGGCCAGGCTGCAAAGGCTGGAAACATTATCGTTCGTCAGCGTGGTACAAAGTTCCACCCTGGTGATAACGTATATAAAGGGAAAGACTTTTCTCTACATGCACAAGTAGATGGTGTTGTTTCTTTCAGACGTAAGAAGAACAATCGTACCTACGTAAGTGTTATCCCTGCAAACGGAGAAGTTGCTACAGCAGCTCCTGCTCCTAAAAAAGCAACAAAGGTTGCAGCTCCTGCTCCAGAAGAAGCAGTTGAAGAAAAGCCGGTTGTAGAGGCAGCTCCTGCGGCTCCTGCAAAGGAAGAAGCAAAAGAGAAAGCCGCTGCTAAACCAGCTAAAAAGGAAAAAATTACACTTCCTTCTGGGAAAAAGATAAACCAAGACGATCTTAAGATTGTTGAAGGTATAGGACCAAAGATCGAAGGTCTGTTGAATGAAGGTGGTATCCACACTTGGAAAGATTTAGCAGAAGCTGATCAAGATAAGGTTCAGGCAATTTTGGATGAGGCTGGTTCTCGTTACCGTATGCACAGCCCTGCTACTTGGGCAAAGCAAGCTCAATTGGCAGTAGATGGCAAATGGGCAGAGTTGGAAGAATATCAAGATCATTTGGATGGTGGTCGTGAACCGGAAGACGATAAGGAGTAATAAATTGCCAAAAAAAGCCGTTTTAAGACGGTTCGGCAGAAATCCTTCCCATTTTTTTGGAGAAGTCAGAAAAATCTGCCAAATTACATAGCAATAGTTTTAGTTTTCATAGCTTTATATTTTGGGTCCTATCCTTCCTTTGGATAGGGCTTTTTTTTGCTATTCCACTACAAACCGATATCCAACTCCTTTCAAGGTAATAATCTGTACACTTTCATCTTCTCTTAGATAATCACGTAGTTTTTTGATATAAACATCAAGGTTCCTGGAATTGAAAAAGGAATCATCTCCCCAAACTTCCTTCAGTATCTTTTTTCTTTCCA